>NZ_BAABDJ010000015.1:0-281261 GCF_039539565.1 Hymenobacter fastidiosus
TCGGGAAGCATCACCTTCATAGCACAATCTTAAGCATAGATTCGCTTTGCTCTTCGCGATGAGTATAAGTAGCGAAAGCGGCTGGTTTCGGTGACTTCGCCGCTGTCCTCGTCCACGGTGGCCGTGAGGTAGGCGCGGCTGGGCTGCGGCGTGATGGTGAGGGTTGCGGCGGGCGCGGCTGCGGCGGCACCTGCGGCGGTGGTTTTGGGGGTTGCCATTGGGGGCGGTCTGTTTGAGTCTACTCACCGATGCCTGTTCCCGTCGCATCGTCGGCCACCACGTCCACGCCAGCCTGCACACCACCGGCTGCCTGCTGCCCTGGCCCAGGCCGTGCGCGGGGCCGGCCCGGCCACCACCGGGCTGATTCACCACTCCGACCGGGGCAGCCAGTACTGTTCCGATGCCTGCCAGGCCGCCCTGCAAGCCGCCGGGCTGCGCTGCTCGACGACCGACGGCTATGACTGCTACCAGAACGCGCTGGCCGAGCGCGTCAACGGCATCCTCAAAGACGAATTCCTCTTTGTGCTCCCCGACGACCTGACTCAGGCCCGCTTGCTCGTCGACTAGGCCGTGCACCTATACAACGAGGAACGGCCGCACCTGTCCCTGAACTATTTAACTCCCAGCCAAGTCCATTCGCAAGCAAAAAGCCCCGCCGGAAAATCCGAACGGGGCCCTTGCCGTATTCCTGTCGACGTTTAGCCGGACGAGACAGAAATAACGGAAACTACATTTTCATGGCGCCCATTTTACCGGACTTCATTTTGCTGCCCTTTTTCATGCCGTCCATCGTGGTCATTTTGCCGTCCATCATCATGCACTGGCCGTTTTTCATGGTCATGGTGGTGCCGTCCTTCATTTTGCAGGTGCCGTCGGTCATGCACACCGTGCCGTCGGCCATGGTCATGTTTTCGGTCATGGGCATCATCTTGCCGCCCTTCATCATCATCATTTTGCCGTCCTTCATCATGCAACAGTCCTTGGACATCTTGCCCATGGAGTTCATTTTGCCGGATTTCATCTTGTCGTCCGACATTTTGCCGCCCGTTGTTTGGGCGTGAACGAGCGGAGCGCTGAGCAACAGAACGGCGACCAAGGCGGACTGAGTGGCGGAAGCGAGAAACTTTTTCATGGAGTTGAGTTAGAAAGTGTGGGAATTAGGAGCTTAACGAACGGTAAGACACCGCGGCTAAGCCCCCCTTACCAGCCTTCCCGTTGGTTTGGGCGAGGCGCAGTGGCGGGGAACTGGTTTGTGCCTGAAGCAGCAAAGCCCGGTCCTGCTGCGACCGGGCTCTGAGGGACAAGGGAAGCGGGGAATTAAGCGGCCATGCCCTGGCGGCAGGCCTGCTCGCAGCGGCGGCACGCCTCGGCGCACTCTTTACAGTGCTGCATGTGGGCGTGCTTTTCGCACTCGTCGCCGCAGGCTTTGCAGAGCTCGGCGCACTCTTTCATGACGTGCGGGGCGTGCTCGGAACCGCGGGCCACGAAGCGGGCGGTGAGGGCGCAGATGTCGGCGCAGTCGCGGTCGAGGCTGATGCACCGGGCCATCATTTTTACGTCCTGTTCCTGCAGGCAGGCGGTGGCGCAGTGCTCGCAGGCGGCGATGCAGGCATTGAGGGCGTCGAGGAGGGCTTGGTTTTGCGTGTGCATGGGCTGTAGGGATAAGAGTTGGAAACGGTTCGTAGGTATACTCCTAACCTCTGTCGGCAGTTGAATGTAATTCCCGCCCTGAAGTTGCAGAATTAGGGCCTGCGTTTCCTCCTCCTTCCCCATGGCTCCTGGCAAGCAACTGGCTGGAATGGCAGTTGCGCGCGCCTAACAGGACATTGTAGGGGCTTCTACCCGCAGCCTACTCTACCCCACGATTTTTACAGGTATCTGATAGCGAGCAACTTGCCTGATGAGTCAATCCAATAAGGCTTCGACTAGTCGGGCTAGCCTGGTTCGGGCATCGGTGGCGGGGCGGGTGAGTTGGCGCACGATATTCAGGCCGTGGCGGCTCAGGCTCGTAGCCCGATAGCCGTGGTTTTTGTGCGCCACTGGCGTGCGCCGGTCCGCCGCCTGGCCCACGCTCAGGCAAAAAGCATAGGCCAGGCTGACGAGTGCGACGAGTTTGCGCAGCTTGTCGTGCGAGCGCAAGTGGCTGTTTTCCAGGTTAAACCCCCGGCCTTTCAGGTTCTGAAAGCACTGCTCTATCGTCCAGCGTTTGGCGTAGAACTGCCCCAGCGAAGTCAGGCCGGCCGTGCCAAAGAGAAAGAGAAACTCCCCTTCAGCCAGGGCCTTGACCCAGACTTGCCCCCAGACGCCATCGACTTGCACGTGGGCAAAGCGGCGTACCTGCCCCACGGCCAGGCCCAGGTCGGCAATGGCGCGACGGCGGCCGCTCTGCTCGGTCAGCAGGTGGTGCTTGGGTAAGCGCATGACGAAATTCAAGCCGTTGTCTTTAAGCCATTTGAGCCAGACATGGCCCACAAATTCGCGGTCCCCCAGCACCAGTCCAATCCGCTCGCGGCCCAGCACCGCCACGCAGATTTCGGGCACGGCAATACGCTGGGCAGCGTTGGAATTGCCGCTGCGATTGTCGAGCAGTTCCCAGTAGAGCGGCACGTGCCACGCGCCGCAGCCCACGGTGACGAGCAGGCTATTGACCTGACACTGGCCGAAGTCCCATTCGGTGCGGTCCAGACACAGGCGCAGCTTGCCGGTTGCCGGTAACAAGCTGACCAGCAGCTGAACCAGCACCAGGTAGTCGAGCTTCACGTCGCGGAAGAAGTTCTGAATCCGGGTTTCATTCGAGGTGGGCTTGGCGGCATCGTTCAGGTGCTGGGCCACTTCGCAGAAGTGCACGTTGCGGCTCTTTATCAGGCCGATAACGAATTGCGCGATGAACTTTTGCCGCGACAGATGGCCCACCAGGGGCACGTGCTGTAAAACGGTCTTAATTTTGGCGATGAGGCGTTGCTTCACGGGGCGGGAGTGGCTTTTAGGTGTTGGAACCACAAAGGTCGGCCCGCCCCGGTTTAGCTGGCAACCCCTTCAAACAGGCAGCAGAGGGTGCTATTTACCCGTAAACAGTTGCTTATCAAATAATTGAAAAATCGTGGGGTAGAGTAGAATACGACCGAACGCTAATCCACGCGTTAGCGTGGATTAGCTTGGCAGACATCAGACGGGTGCTCAAATTCTGCTAACTCAAACAGCTTCTCAGCAAATACCTGAAAAGGCCCACCGCCCGAATTAAAATTATCATCGACAACCACAACCGCAGTATCAGCTTACGAGCCTGTTTAGGGTTTCGTTTGTCATCCTTCATCTGGCGTACGCTTGCGAAGGACCTTCTCACGACGGCTCATGTTGGCCTAATTCCAAGTGGTACGGACGTGATAAGGTCCTTCGCTCCGCTCAGGATGACAGCTTTTTCGAAACCCTAAACAGCCTCTACGTTAGACCACTGCCTTGTGGTGTAATAGCAGGTCTGGCGATGGTCGTGCCCCGATGAATCAGCACCCAGCCCAAGAGGTGCTCACCAACGTGCGGATCTGCTCTCCCAGTATGGGAGGATATGCATCGGGTAGCGTATCGGCATCTGTTCGGCCGTGTAACCAGGGTGTGCGGAGGAGTAGCTGAAAAGGCTGTCCAAAGCCCGCACGGGCGTGCTGCTGGGCTTCGCACCCGGGTGGGCCATCCGCGCAACTGGGCCGCCTCTGCCGCCTGATGACGGCTGCCAGGCAGATCTTCGCGGTCCGGATCAGCAATTGCCCGCGCGTCCTGGGGCCATCGACCAGCTCAGGGGGCCGGCCAGGAGGGCAGCATTGCCTGCATATTCATAAAATGGGCTGCCGTAGCAGCGCTTCGCGGGTAGCTGACGGCGCGGGTATTTTTCCAATACCGGTTACAGCCGCGTTCATCCTGCTAAACCGGTTATTTGACGAGTAATGGGCTTTATTTGCCAAATGCGGCCCCGGTAGTCCGATTTATTTGTTTAGGGATTGCACACAAAATATTAAACAAAACAATGCGGCTCTTCTCTGCCTCATATCGCTTAATGTTAATTTTTTTTACGGGATTAATGCTATATGGGTGCTCGGCTTCCTCCCAAAGTGCGGGCCCGCCGGTTAACCGGGCCGCCCTCCGGGCGTTGGGCAAGGTCTTGTTCTTCGAGCCGGCGCTTTCTATCAATGGTAAACGGAGCTGTGCTTCCTGCCACCGGCCCGACAAAGCCTTCACCGACCACCGCATTACCTCCCGGGCGCTCCGCTTTACGGCCAACCTGGGCCGCAACGCGCCTACGTTGCTCAATGCGGCCGGTCAGCGCCGCTACTTCCACGACGGGCGGGCCACCACGATGAGCGAGGTGATTGGCCAGGTTATCAGCAGCCCGGTGGAGATGGGCAGCAGCTACGCCCTGATTACGGACCGGCTGAATCAAAGCTCCCAGTATAGCCACTGGTTCGATCAGGCCCTGCACGCCCCGATCGGGGAGGCCACGATTAATGCGGCCCTGACGGCGTACGTCGAAAGCCTGCGTAGCCGCGATGCTCCCTACGACGTGGCCCGGCGGCGCGGCCGGCCCCTGCCCGCGGCGGCGCAGGCGGGCCAGCAGCTGTTTTCTCTCGCCCGGCTGGGCTGCGCGGGCTGCCATGCCGGCTCCTCCTTCCGCGATGGGCAGCGCCACGAGGTACGCCCCGGCGAATGGGTGAAAACCCCGACCCTGCGCAACGTGGCCGTTACGCCGCCCTACGGCGCCGATGGTCAGGCCGCTACGCTGGCGCAGGCCATCCGCAGTCCGTTTCACCAGCTGCAGCTCACGCACCCGCTGCCGCCGCAGCAGGAAGACCAGCTCATTGCCTTTCTGCAGGCCCTCACCGATACAACTTCCGCCGAACACCGCTCCCCGCTCACGCTGCCTGATCTGCCCGACCTGCCCGACCGCCGGGTGGGAGGGCTCTACTAACCCGCTTGCCCACTTTTACACACCTTTTGCCACTTGCTTATGTTCCTCAATTCCTCTACTCTGCTCCGCGCTGCCGTTGGCGCAGCGCTTCTGTACAGCGCCGGCGCTCAGGCCCAGACGCCGGCTTCCGCCCCCGCGGCCAGCGCCTGGCTGCAGGGCGACATCAAAACCAAGGCCGCCCTGCTGGGGGTCGACTACAGCCCCGACGGCAAGCGCATCGTCACCTGCGGCCTGGGCCGCGACATCGTGGTGTACGACGTGGCTACCCGCCAGCCGGCGCTCACGCTGAAAGGACACACGGACGATGTGGTCTGCGTGAAGTTCAGCCCCAATGGCCGCTACATTGCCTCGGGCGGCGTTGATCACGCCCTGATTCTATGGGATGCCATCACCGGGGAGCTCCTGCGTAAAAACACGGACCACACCGATTACGTCCGCGACGTGGCCTTCAGCCCCGATAGCAAGCGCCTGGCCAGCGCGGGCTGGGATGGGCAGGCCCTGGTCGTCGATACGTTCAGCGGGCAGCGCCTGGCCTCGCTCAAAGCCCCGGAGGCTGCGGATGCGCCCCCCGTACCCACGGCCTACGATCGGGCCAAAACGGCGAAGGGCCGCACCAACAACGTCACGTCGGTAGCGTTTAGCCCCGATGGCTCGGAGGTGCTCACGGCCAATGGCGACCACGCGCTGCGCATCTGGAACACGGTCACCTGGGAACCCAAAATGGTGCTGTCGGGCCATACCGATGAGGTGTGGGATGCGCGCTACTCGCCCAACGGCAAGTATGTGGTGAGTGGCGCCTGGGATAATACGGCTCGCCTGTGGGACCTGAAAGTCCAGCGGACCGTCCGCGTATTTCCCGCGCACGTCTCCGATGTGTGGGCCACCTGCTTCAGCCCCGACGGGCAGCTGATTGCCACCGGGGGCGGCGACCGGAAGGTGCGCGTTTGGGATATGGTGACGGGCATGCTGGTCCAGGACTTATCCGGGGAGCTGCACACGGCCGAAGTAGAGAACCTGGCGTTCAGCCCCGACGGCACCAGCCTGGCCAGCGTGAGCCGCGACGGCACGCTTAAGATCTGGCAGGTGCCCGGCACGGCCATTCGGATCGGGTCCTATGCCCAGTACAACTTCGACAAATGGAGCCGCAAAGGCGAGTTTGAGAAAACGGCCGACTTTGAGGCGCGGATGGCCCGCAAGGCGGAGCAGATGAAGCTATTCCAGGAGGAAGGCCTGGCCTTGCTGCTCAAAAGCTACGGCAACGCCGCCGACTGGTCGAACTTTACGCTGAAGGAGTATAACGCGGATACGGAATACTATACGCTGGGGTCGGCCCTGTTCCCAACCCTCAGCTACCGCGTTAAGGCAGCCCCGCGCGAGGCCGAGCAGTTCCGCAGCAGCTTCTCCCGGGTGACGTACGGGCCGCCTTCCTTCGTATACGCGGATGCGGTTATTCAGCTCGATAAAGTCAGCGCCACGGTGATTGGCAGCAGCGGCCCGCCCCGTCAGTACACCATCACCCACTAGCCGCCGCGCCGTCGATGGCACCCGCCACCGACGGCGCCCGTAGCCCCCTAAGCGCACGCCCCACCAAAGCAGCCGGCCCAGCTGCTTTGGTGGGGCGTGAGCGTTTGGCCCCTGAGGGGCTGCCGGCCGCTAGTGCCGGTTGTCCTGGCCAGCCAGCATGCTCAGGTAGCTGTCGTAGCGGGGCAGGGCAATTTTGCCGTTGTCAACGGCTTCGCGCACCACGCAGCCGGGCTCGTGCACGTGCTGGCAGTTGTGGTAGCGGCACTGGTTGAGCAGGGCGCGCATCTCGGGAAAGTAGTGGGCCAGCTGCGCGGGCGGAATGTCGACCAGCCCCAGCTCCTTGATGCCCGGCGTGTCGATGATGTAGGTGGCGGGGCGCACTTCCAGCATCTCGGCGAAGGTGGTAGTGTGCACGCCCTTATCGGAAAACTGACTGATTTCGGCGGTCTTAATGTCCAGGTCGGGCACCAGGGCGTTGATGAGGGTGCTCTTGCCCACGCCCGAGTGCCCGGAAAGCAAGGTCACCTTGCCGTCGAGCAGGGCGTCGATGTCAGCCAGCCCCTCGCCGGTGTGGGCTGAGCAGCGCAGGCCCTCGTAACCGGTGCGGCGGTACATTTTCAGAATCTGCTCCTGGTAGCCCGCCAGCTCCTCGTCGTAGAGGTCCACCTTGTTGAAGATGAGCCGCACGGGAATCTGGTAAGCCTCGGCCGTGACCAGGAACCGGTCGATAAATCCGAATGACGTGGCCGGCGACACCAGCGTGACCACCAGCAGGGCCAGGTCCAGGTTGGCCGCCACAATGTGGGCGTGCTCACTCTTGTGCACTGAGCGGCGGATGATGTAGTTGTGCCGCGGCTCGATGTGGTGAATCACGCCCGCCCCCTCGGTCTGCTCCTCCACGGTGAAGTCTACCTGGTCGCCCACGGCCAGGGGGTTGCTCACCTTCAGGCCCTTGTGCTTGAACTTGCCGCGCAGACGGCAGCGGTGCAGCAGCCCGGTGGCGGTTTCGCGCACGAGGTACCACGAGCCGGTAGATTTAATAACGATGCCGGTCATAGGAGGGCTTGGGGCTTGGGGCTTCGGTTGGGGGCAGCCACTACGGGAGGGCCGCCATAATCCGGGCGGTGGCTCCGGCGTGGGTGAGCACGTAGGTTCGGTTTTTGGCCACGATGGGCAACCGCTGCTCCGGGTTGTAAACCAGGAATTTCAGGGCCGTTTCCAGCTCTTCGGCGTCTTTCACTGCATCGGCCCCGCCGAGCTGGACCAGGTCGCGGGCTTCCTGGAATTTCTGGTAGTTCGGCCCAAACAGCAGGGGCAGCCCGAACACGGCCGCTTCGAGCGTGTTGTGCAGGCCCTTGCCGAAGGCCCCGCCCACGTAGCCCAGCGTGCCGTAGCGGTATAGCTCCCGCAGCAGGCCAATGGAGTCAATCAGCAGCACCCGGGCCGTACCGACGGTTTCCGCAGTGGCCCGGGAATAGCGCACCACCTGACCCGGCAGCAGGGCTTCTACCTGCTGGAAACCAGATTCATGCAGCTCGTGCGGGGCCACCAGCACGCGCAGCGCTGCGGGAGCCAGCGCCCGAATAGCGGGCGTGAGCATGGTAATATCCTCGGGCCAACTGCTGCCCACCACCAGCACCGGCGCCCCGTCGGCTACGAAAGCCGCCAGCAGGGGTAAGGGCTTCGGCGGCGCGGCGGCCATGGCTACCACCGTATCAAACCGCGTGTCGCCGGCCGTGCTGACCTGGGTAACGCCGATTTGCCGCAACAACTCGGCTGAGGCTTCATTCTGGGTGAAGATATGGGTAAAGCGACCCAGGATCTGCCGAAAGAGGCCGCCCCAGGGCTTGAAAAATGCCTGCTCCGGCCGGAAAATGGCCGACACGCAGATAGTAGCAACCCGGCGGCGGTGCAGCTCGGTGAGGAAGTGGTACCAGAACTCGTACTTCACGAATACCGTCAACTCGGGTTGCACCGCGTCCAGAAATGCGCGGGCGCTACTGGCCGTATCGAGCGGCAGGTAGAAAATATAGTCGGCTCCCGGCCAGCTTTTGCGGATTTCGTAGCCCGAGGGCGAAAAGAACGTCAGCACGATTTTATACTGCGGATGCTGCTGCCGGAACGCTTCCAGCAACGGCCGACCCTGTTCAAACTCCCCCAAGGAGGCGCAGTGAAACCACGCGCGCGGCCCGTTCTCGTGCCGCAAAGCGTGCTCAATCTGTTGCAGCAGTCCGTGCCGGCCATTGGTCCACTGCGCCGCTTTGGGCACAAAAGGCGCTACGAGCCGCAGCAGCAGGGCGTAAAGCCAAAGACTGGTGTTGTAAAGGAAAAGCAAGGGATAGTGCTTGGTGCCTGGTGCTTAGTGCTTAGTGCCTGGTCCCGGTTGGCTGGTAGCTGGAAAAAAGCAGGCAGTCCGGCAAAAATAGGCGTTTGCCAGCCGGTAAACGAAAAAAGGCTCCAACCATGTGGTCAGAGCCTTTTCAAAACGTATTTTAAGCGCTACGCGCTAGTGCTGCTTGCCGAGGTAGTTGGCTACGCCTTCGCGGGTAGCCAGCATGGCTTCCTTGCCTTCTTCCCAGTTGGCGGGGCACACTTCCCCTTTCACCTCGAAGTATTGCAAAGCATCGACCATGCGCATGGCTTCGTCGATGCTGCGGCCCAGCGGACCGTCGTTGACCACCTGGTGGCGGACGATGCCATCCTTATCGATCAGGAACAGGCCGCGGTAGGCGAGGGGCGAGCCTACGAAGGTCATTTCGCCGGCTTCGTTGTAGTCGTAGTGGCCGCCGAGCACGTCGTAGTTGGAAGCAATGGTTTTGGTGGCATCGGCCACCAGCGGGTAGGTTACGCCCTGAATGCCGCCGTTGTCGCGGGGCGTCTGCAGCCAGGCGAAGTGGGAGAAGTGAGTGTCGGTCGAGCATCCGACGACGGCCACGCCTTTGGCTTCGAAATCAGCCAGCCGGTCCTGGAACGCAATGATTTCGGTAGGACAAACGAAGGTGAAGTCGGCGGGGTAGAAGTAGAAGATGACGTGCTTCTTGCCCAGGTAGCGGTCGAGGGAGAAATCCTCTTCGAATTCGCTGTCGATTACGGCCGTAGCCTTGAAAGAAGGAGCACGTTTGCCAACGAGAACTGCCATGTTGAAAAGGTAAAGTGAAAAAGAAAAATCAGTGGAAAACCCCGGCCAGGACTCCGGCCGGACTCGCCGGCGCCAAGCGCGGCGTTGCGTTTGGAATGGCGAGAGTTGGTTGAATGCAGGGCCGGCAACCCCAAAAGGGGACCCGGGTCGCGCCTCATCTAAGGTGACGAAGCGATGAGCAATCGGTGGGAATTAGCGCCCGCAAAGGTAGGGATACAAGGAAGTGCAGGCCTAAAAGGTTTTGTGCCGCCCCGGAAATTCTTCGTTTCCGGCTGTTCCGCGGGGCTTAGGGCAAAGCAGAAAAAGCAGCGTTATAACTTGCAGCATAGCTGGATGTGATGGTGATTAAATGACAGGAGATGAACAATATATGAAAAATGCTTGCTAACTCAGCTAGTCAGCATTGTGAGTCTGCGTGGCAAGCGTAGAACCCGTTGCGGCCGCCCGGGGGAGGCCGGGCGGGTAGGCACAAAGCCTTGCTGATGGGCTCCCACCCGCTACGGAATGAACTCGCTGCCCCCCCGGCAAACCACCTGCACCGTCTGCCGGGTGCGCTGCTCCAGCAGCACTTCGCGTCCGGTCGTGAGCCGTCCGATGCTGGCGGGGTCGTAGTTCTTAATGGTGTAGAGTTCCAGCCCCGTATTGTAGTGAATGGTGAACTGGTCGCACAGTTGGCGCAGCAGCTTCTCCAGCCGGGAGGCCACAAAGTCGGTGCAGACCGAAAAGGAAATGGCCGAGTTCTGCATCATGTTGATTTTGAGCCGGGCCTGCGCCAGCGCCCCAAAAATTACTTCCAGGTTTTGCTCCGAAATAAACGTGAGGTCTTTCGAGCCGAAGGAAATCAGGCACTGCCCGGGTTTGCGGATAAACGCCGGCACCAGCGCCGCGTGCTGCCCGTCGCCGATGCGCGTGCCGGCGGCCGCCGGGTCCAGAAACGACTTTACGAAGAGGGGAATCCGGCGCGCGGCCAGGGGCTGAATGGTTTTGGGGTGGATGACCGAAGCTCCATAGTAGGCCATTTCAATAGTTTCCTGGTAGCTGATGGCGGGGTAGCGCACCGGATCGGCGAAAAACTTGGGGTCGGCATTGAGCAGCCCGGCCACGTCTTTCCAGATCGTCACCGATTCGGCCGGCAGGCAGTAGGCGAAAATAGCGGCGGTGTAGTCGGAGCCTTCCCGGCCGAGCGTGGTGGTGCGGCCCGCCGCGGTGCCGCCCACGAAGCCCTGGGTGACGAGTACGTTGGCCTCGCCTAGCAGCCGGGGCACGGTGGTCCGCAGGCTGGCTTCGGTGGTTAGCCAGTCGATGCGTCCTTCCCGCCAGCAGGCATCCGTGCGCAGCAGCGGGCGGCAGTCCAGCCAGCGGGTCGGCTGGGTATCGTTCAGTACGAAGGCAATCAGCTGCGAGGCCAGCAGCTCGCCAAAGCTCACTATCTGGTCATACTGCTCGTCATACTCGCGCTGCGCACTAACGCCCGCCAGGTGGGCCTCCAAGTCCTGGAAAGCGTGGTCGAATGCCTCGTTGATATCGGCCGCCGTGTGCGGCCCCAGGCCGGCCGCCAGCTCCCGCGCAGTCGTGCGGTGAAAGGCTTCCAGCTGGTTCAGCGCCGGGCGGTAATCAATGCCGGAGTAGGCCCGCTCAAAAATCTCCTCCAGGGCGTTGGTGGTTTTACCCATCGCCGAAACCACCACCAGCAAGGGCCCTGTACGCCGGTGCTCCCCGACTATTTGCACCAGATTACGGATGGCGGCCGCGTCCTTCACCGAGGCGCCCCCGAACTTATAAACCTTCAGTGCGTGCTGTTGCTGCATGGTCCAAAAGTAGGCAGCCAGCCGCAGATGTGGCGAAAAAGCTTAGTTTTGTAGGCCAGACCCACTGCTCATTTTCCCACCCCTTATGGATCATAACAAACTGGCCCTGCCCGTCGGTACCACCCTGGACCGCTTCATCATGCGCAAGCAGGAAGATTTTCCCTACGCCACCGGCGAGCTTTCCCAGTTGCTGCGCGACATTGCCCTGGCGACTAAAATTGTGAACCGCGAAATCAACCGTTCCGGCCTGATCGACATTGCCGGCGCTTACGGCAACCGCAATGTGCAGGGCGAGGAGCAACAAAAGCTGGACGTAATTGCCAACATCCGCTTCATCCGGGCCCTGCGCAACGGCGGGGAGGTATGCACCATCATTTCCGAAGAAGATGAGGAGATGATTCAGACCGGCAACGTGCAGGGTAAATACGTGGTAGCCATTGACCCGCTCGACGGCTCCTCCAATATTGACGTGAACGTCAGCATCGGCACCATTTTCAGTATTTACCGTCGCGTATCTCCCACTGGCAACGAAGGTGCCGAGCAGGACTGCCTGCAAAGCGGGACGAACCAGGTGGCCGCCGGCTACGTGATTTATGGCCCCAGCACTATGATGGTGTACACCACCGGGAATGGGGTAAATGGCTTCACGTATGAGCCGTCGTTGGGGGAGTTTTTTCTGTCGCACCCCCAGATTACGACGCCCAAAACGGGTGCTATCTATTCGCTTAACGAAGGAAATTCGGATCATTTTTCCGAAGCCATGACGGCCTACGTGGCCCATTGCAAACAGCAAGGGTACTCGGCCCGCTACATCGGGTCGTTGGTAGCCGATTTCCACCGCAACCTGCTCAAAGGCGGAATCTATATCTACCCGGCCACTAAGACGGCCCCCAGCGGCAAACTACGCCTGATGTACGAGTGCAACGCGCTGGCTTTCATCGTGGAGCAGGCCGGCGGCAAATCCAGCGACGGCCGCTCCCGCACCATGGAGCTGGAACCCAAGGGGATGCACGATCGGTGCCCTTTCTTCATTGGCTCGACGGAACTGGTGGAGAAGGCCGAGGAGTTTATGGCCCGGGAATACACCGCTGCCACGGCGGCGGCGCTCAGCTAGCCGCTAGCCGCTTACTGTCCATTAAAAAAGGCCACCCGATCATCGGGTGGCCTTTTTTAATGGACAGCAAGCGGCTACGCTTGTTTCTTGTCGCCTTTCTTCGCGGACTTCTCCTCGGTGATTTCCGGATTGATAGGCTCCGTAGATTCCGGCTCAGCCGGAATAATGCCAGCGGTGCTAAGGGCTTCTTCTTCGGTAGGGCTGTCGTCGGCCGTCTTGGCCGTTTTCTTTTTAGCCTTTGGCTTGTCTTCCGGAGCCGGTGCGGGCGCTTCTGCTGGTGCGGGCGCTTCTTCAGCTACCGGGGCCTGGTATTCCAGTTTTGCGCTGACGGCTTTATACCACGATACCAGTTTCTTGATATCAGACAGGTATACCCGCTCCCGGTCGTAATCGGGAATGATGGTGCCCATGAAGGCCGCCAGATCACGGTCGTCGGATTTGTTGGTTACGGGCAGGTCGGTTCCAAACTTCTGGTAGATACGCTCAAAAACTTCCGTCAGGGGCACGGTTTGGTCGTAGTCCTGGGTGTAGATGGAAATTTCCTGCAGCAGCGAAACCTTGTTGCGGGCCGAGGCCACGGACCGTTTGCCGGTTTCCGCGAGTGACTCCACGATAACGCCGGCCCGGGTTGGGCTGATGAGACGGAAAAGACCGGGCATTCCGCTGATGGCAGCAATTTCCTTCAGGTCGTAGGGCATAGAAAAGGCAGTTGGGTAAGAGAAAGACGAAATTATTCGGTCGCTGCCGCCGCCGGTCCCGGGGCGGGCAGCTTAAAGCCCACCGGGAGGCTGGTTAAGATGGCGTAATCAGGCTTTTTAAACTTCAGCAACCGCACCACGCGCAGCGCTTCTTCCCCGCAGCCGCCGCCCACGTTCTTGACCAGCTTAACACCGGACATGGTTCCGTCGGTGTTCAGGGTGAAGCTTACAATACAGGACCCCTGAATCCGGTTCCGGCGAGCCATGATCGGGTATTTAAGCTCCTTATTAATGAACTCGTACATGGCCTCCTGGCCGCCTTCGTAGTACTCCGCAACCGGAATAGACTTCACGTGAGCAACGGGAGGCACGGTTTGGGCAGCTGCCTCGGTGGGAGCGGGGGCGGTAAGCTCCGGGGTCGGGGCCTCACCCTTGATTTTTACCTTGGTCTTCTGCGCGAAAGCCGGAGCGGATACGGCCAACAGGGCTAGGGCCAGCACGAACGGGATTTTTTTCATGGATAAACCGAAGAGAAGAACGGAGAATAAAAAAGTGGAAATGGCGTGGCCCTGAGCTTGGCAATTACGGGGCCAAGCTACGCATTCTCCGCCGTTTGGGCCAATTGCCGGTTTATTTCCTCAATAAAGTCCAGTACTTCCTCCCGCCCGGTTTTTTCCTCGGCTGAGGTGATGAAATGACGGGGCAGCTCGTCCCAGGTTTCGCTCATTTTCTGGAGGTAGGTCACGATGTTCTGCTGCGTGCGCGAGCCGGACTGCTTATCCGTTTTAGTGAACACCATAACAAAGGGTACGCCTTCGGTGCCCAGCATTTCCATAAATTCCAGATCGGGCGTCTGCGGTTCGTGGCGCGAATCAACCAGCACAAAGACGCAGGCCAGGTTTTCGCGCCGGCGCATGTAGAAGTTGATCATCTTCAACCATGCCGCCCGGGAGTCTTTACTGACTTTAGCGTAGCCATAGCCCGGTAAATCGACCAGATACCAGGCGTCGTTGATCAGGAAATGGTTGATCAGCTGGGTCTTGCCGGGCAGAGAAGATGTTTTGGCCAGGCCTTTCTGACCGGTGAGCATGTTAATCAGGGACGACTTGCCGACGTTGGAGCGCCCAATGAAGGCATATTCGGGCAGCGTGGGTGGCGGACACTGGTCCACCCGCGAGTTGCTCATTAGAAATTTGGCGGCGCGGATAATCATGGCAGAAAAACAAAGTACGGGCGCAAAGGTAGCGGAATGCGCCGGGCACCCCGAATCATAAATTTTCTTAAAAAACCCTTGTTATTTACAAAGCACAACTATATTTGCGCGGCTTGCGCCCAGTTCCAAAAGGGAATCGTGACCGCAAAACACAGTTTAAAAGCGGATTAGATAAAGTTCTCCCGCAATTGGATGTGGCAAAGGTCGTATTATAAAATTTCTATCTTTGCCCGCAACTTGCTTGGTTCCATCCCGTCCAAGACCAGGGTCTGCTGCCAGTTGACCTTCGTTTTCAGCGTTTACGCCCCGAAAAAACCGCTGGCTGACTTAACCCTGGAACAGGTTTTCAGTATAAGAGGCAACTCTTAAAAAAAATAACCGCCCCGTAAGGCGGCAGTTATTCCTGTGAAACCCCCTGCAACTCCTTATTCCCAAACCCCTCCTACAATGGACAACTTAGTCAGAAGGTTATTGAAAGCCTCTTGCGCCTTCGCTCTTGCCGCGGCCGTGGCTCAGCCTGCCCTGGCCCAGAGCAGCCGTAAGCAGCTGAAGACTGCAAACAAGTACTTTGAACAAGAGAACTTTCGGGCCTCGATTCCTTTCTATGAGCAGGTATTAGCCAAAGAGCCCAACAATGCGTTGGCGCTGTTTCGGGCCGGTATTGCCTACATGTCTTTCGACAAGGAGAAAGCCAGCGATTATATCTATAAAGCGCAGCGTTTGAAGCCCAAAGTGGCCAAAGACGTGGAGTACTGGCTGGGTCGGGTCGACCACCTGAACTACAACTTCGATGAGGCAGTAACGCACTTTCAGAAGTACAACGCCACGCTGAAGAAGAAAGACACCCGCAAGGCTTCCCTGGCTCAGCTCATTCAGCACAGCAAGAATGCCAAGGTGCAGTTCAACAGCCCCAAGGACATCTTCGTCAAAAACCTGGGCCCCACCATCAACACCAGCTTCTCGGAGCATAGCCCCGTAATCTCGGCGGATGACAAGATGCTGCTGTTCACCTCGCGGGGTGAAAACGTGACGGGAGCCGGCAATACCGCCAGCACCAATAAGGGCAACGTTGCTTCCGACGGCGAATACTTCGAGGATATCTTCGAAGCCAAGCGCATCGACGATGAAAACTGGGAGAAGCCCCGTTCGCTGAGCGGAGTGCTCAACGGCAAAGGCCACGATGCTTCGATTCAGGTGTTCGACAACGACCAGAAGATGCTTATGTATCGTCAGGACGAAAACGGCGACATCTTCTACTCGGAGAAAGCGGCCGGCGACTGGACGGCTCCCAAAAAGCTGAACAACAACATCAACTCGAAAGCCTTTGAGTCGGATGGTTTCATCACGCCCGACGGCCTGACGATTTACTTCTCAACGAGTAAGTTTTCGGAAGACAACACGCTGGACATCTACGTGGCTACCCGGCAAGCTGGGGGCGACTGGGGTGACCCCAAACCGCTGGGTAATGTCGTCAACACCAGGTATGACGACGACAGCCCTTACCTGAGCCGGGATGGCAAGACGCTGTATTTCAGCTCGCGGGGTCATAACACCATGGGCGGCTACGACATCTTCAAATCGGAATACGATGAGATTGGCCGCAAGTGGGGCACGCCCGAGAACATGGGCTACCCCATCAACACCCCCGATGACGATACCTATTACCGTCTGAGCCCGGATGGCAGCTACGCCTATCTGTCGAGCTACCGCATCGGCGGTTACGGGGAGAAGGACATCTACACCATCAACTACATCAAGAACGCCATCATCCGGGGCAAGGTCTTCACCAGGCGCGACAGCACGGTGGTGCCGGGCGTCGAGCTGGTGTTCAACGGAACCCAGGCCGATAAAACGGCCTTGAGCTACCGCGACGTAACCAAGCCCGTAACCGGCGACTACCAGGTAAGCGTGCTCTCGGGCCGGACCTACCAGGTAGCCGTGTCGAAAGACAGCAAGAACATCACGACCGAGGAATTCGCCGTACCGATTTCGACCAATGACTCCACCGTCATTGAGAAGAACTTCTACATCGACTACATCGATACCACGAACGCCGGCATGACGGCCTTCAAGAAGATTTACTTCGATACGGATAAGTACAAGCTCCGTCCCGAGTCGATCCGCGAGCTGAACAACATCAGCAGCATTCTGAAGGCTAACCCCGGCCTCAACATCTCGATCGAAGGGCATTGCGACAGCCGCAACACCGACGAGTACAACATTGTCCTGGGGCAGAACCGGGCTGATGCCGCGTACAACTACCTCAAGAAAAGTGGTGTCACCGAAACCCGTATGACGACCGTGAGCTACGGTGAGCGTCGTCCGGATGCGCCGAACGATTCGCCGGAGAACATGCAGCTTAACCGCCGCGTAGACTTCCGTCCGATTCTGAAGGAAGGAGAAGCCATGCCAACCCTGAACCCCGGTGCCGCTACCTCCACTGGTTCGGGGTCTATGTCGACGGGAACTTCGACCGGCACCAGCACGACCACGACCACGGCGGCCCCTTTGCAGCCCGGTAAGAGCAAAGTGAAGATGGCCGACGGCACGAAGGTGAAAACCAAAGTGGACGAGGACAGCGACAAGGTGAAGGTGAAAGCCAAGGGCGCCAACGGCGAAGAGTCGAAGACCAAGACCAAAGAAGGTACCATCGACGCGAAGACCAAAGACGCCAACGGGGAGAAGACCAAAGTGAAGACTGACAACGACTAAACCGTCAGTGTGAGCGTACGAAACGGGCCGGGCAATACGCCCGGCCCGTTTTTTTTCAACATAATGCGCCGCGAGGCGTTATGTTTGGGCAATTCTGCCCCCGGTTTCCCGTTGTTCGCCTCAGAAGTATGTCCGTTGTTCCCTATAAAGATGATGCCGCCGGCAAGAAGTCGCAGGTTGCCCAGATGTTTAACAGCATCGCGGGCAAGTACGATTTCCTGAACCACTTTCTGAGTGCCGGCACCGATATTTACTGGCGCCGCAAGGCTGTTGGTGAGCTTAAGTCCCTGCGCCCGGCCCGCATTCTGGATATTGCCACCGGTACCGCCGATTTTGCCATCGAAAGCCTGCGCCTGTCGCCCGAAACGCAGGTTACGGGCGTGGATATTTCGGAAGGCATGCTTGAAGTAGGCCGCCGTAAGCTGGTCAGCAAAGGCCTTACGCACCGCATTCAGCTGGAACTGGGGGACTCGGAAAACCTGCCTTTCCCCGATGACCACTTCGATGCCGTGACGGCTTCATTCGGGGTGCGCAACTTCGAGAACCTGCAGAAGGGCCTTAAGGAAATGCACCGGGTGTTGCGCCCCGGCGGCAAAGTGGTGATTCTGGAATTCTCCAAGCCCACGGCATTTCCGATGAAGCAGGCGTATAACTTCTACTTCAAGCGTATTCTGCCGGTCTTCGGGAAGATGATTTCCAAGGACCGCGCCGCCTACACCTACCTGCCCGAGTCGGTGCAGGCTTTCCCGGATGGTCCGGAATTCATGGCTATCCTCCAACACGTCGGCTTCAAAACTCCCGTATGGCAACCCCTCACCTTTGGCATAAGCTCCATTTATACGGCTCACAAGTAAGCCGCCTGACTTTGGTAGCCCTGATAATTATTGGGCTGCCGCTCGCTACTCAGGCCCAGAAAAAAGGCCGGGCCAGTGCCAGCCGGGGGAGCGATGGCCGGGTGAAATCCATCACGGTAGATAACCTGCCCGGCTACAGCGACAAGTGGTTTCATCCGGGCATGTACATCGCGCCCAACTTCTCCCGCTACAAGATCGAGCAGTCGACGGCCTATACTCAGGCCCGCAACGTGTCGGCTAACTCCATCATCAGCCCGGGGCTGTCGGTGGGCTTTATTGCCGATGTGCGCCTGGCCGATAATTTCAGCCTGCGCTTCACCCCGGGGGCCAGCTTTATCACCCGGCGCGTGGAGTACCAGCCTTTCGGCTACACGCCCGCCGATTCCATCCTGACCCAGGAAATCGGCGGTACTCAGATTGATTTACCGCTGCTGCTGAAGTTTAAGTCGGAGCGTCGCCGCAACACCGGCCTGTATGTCATCGGCGGAATCAAGTCGAGCGTAGGCGTGGGCAACCGGCGCAAGGATCCGGCCCGTAACCTGCTGCGCGCTTCCTCCGGGGACGTTGCCATCGAGTACGGCGTGGGCCTGGACCTGTTTTATCCGTTGTTCAAGTTCGGCCCCGAGCTGCGCTTTTCCCACGGCCTGACCAACCTGCTGCAGCCCGGTACCGACGTGTACAGCCGCAGCCTGCAGAGCATGAAAAGCAACACGGTCACGCTGTATCTGAATATCGAATAACCGTCGGCCCCGGGGCCGGCTTCGCACCACGTATGACACGTACCGCTTTGGTTACCGGGGCTTCCTCCGGCATTGGCCGCGCCACGGCCGTAGCGCTGGCCCAGACGGGCTTTCAGCTGGTCATCACGGGGCGGCGGCGGGAACGGCTCGACGAGCTGGCCCGGCAGCTGGCCCCCACGCCCGTCCACATCCTCACCTTCGACGTGCGCGACCGGGCGGCGGTGAACGCCGCCGTAGCCAGCTTGCCGGCAGAGTTCCGGACGATTGATGTGCTGGTCAACAATGCCGGCGGGGCCCACGGGCTGGCCCCCATTCAGGACGGCGACCCGAACGACTGGGATGCCATGCTGGACAGCAACGTGAAGGGTTTGCTGAACGTGAGCCAGGCCGTACTGCCCGGGATGAAGGAGCGTCAGCAGGGCCACATCATCAATATCGGCTCCATTGCGGGCCACGAGGTGTACGCCAACGGCAACGTGTACTGCGCTTCCAAAGCAGCCGTAGCGGCGCTGTCGAAAGCTATGCGCATCGATCTGCTGCCGCTGCACATTCGGGTAGCCGAGGTAAACCCGGGCGCGGTGGAGACGGAGTTTTCAGCGGTGCGCTTCAAAGGCGACGCGGTCCGGGCGGCGAAAGTCTACGATGGTTTCGACCCGCTGAAGCCCGAAGATATTGCCGAAGTCATTCAGTTTATGGTCACGCGGCCAGCCAACGTCCACATCGCCGAAATCACGGTTTTCGCCGGGGCCCAGGGCGCGGCCACGCTGATCCGTCGGGATTAGCACAGCCGAGCGACTGTCGTTGCGGGGCGTGCGCCATTCCGCGCATCAACCGGCGTCAATCCGTCCGGAGCAGTGAAGAAAGCCTTGTGAAAGCAGCATGCCCCGACGTTGGTATACGTCGGGGCATGCTGCGCTTATGACACCTGGCCCATAGCATAGGACCGATTGTTTCGTCACTGCTTGACAGGCAACATGCTTGCAAGTCCCGGCTTATCCCACACCACTGCCCGCTTGATGCAGCTGCTGCAGCACGCCCAGATTCATTTCGTGCCGGCCCGGGAACCGGATGATTACGGGCTCCACCCCCAGGCTTTGCAAAAACTGCTGCTGCCTGGTCAGCTCTTCGGGGCTGATAAACTGGTCCTGGTCGCCGCACACCAGCACGACGGGCAGCTGTTCGAGCAGGCGCGTGGCCACGGTGAACTCCATATCGGCGGGGAAGGCCCCGGCCCAGAGGATCAGCCGGGCCGGGCGGAACCGGGCCCGGGCCAGCCACCGGCTCACGGTGGCGGCCCCCTGCGAAAAGCCCAGCACCGTTACCTGGACGTCGGCCGGGCAGCGCGTCAGAATAGCGCCGGCCAGCTGGTTGAGGTAAGCCCCGTAATCCTCGATTTCCGCCAGCCGGTCTTCGCGCGTCATCCAGGTAGCACCAATGCGGCCGCCGGTACCATTGAGGTAGAAGCGGGAAAGGCCTTCGGGAGCAATGATTACCGTCGTGGGGTCGTGCTGCGGCAGACTGTGAAAATGGCGGATGAAGTAAGCGGCCAGCTGTCCGTAGCCGTGGCACACGAACCACACCTGCCGCGTGGCGCCCGACAACACCCCGGCCTGGTAGTAGCGGGCCGTGCGGCTCACCGTCAGCTGATGTTCCTCGGATGCGGGCATAGAGTAGGAAGGATGATAGAGTGAGTTTGTGAAATGGCGGGTCGTCGTTCGGTTGGCGCGGTTATGCACCGCCAAAAGACCGCTCACCATTTCATAATCACTCTATTTCACCTTCGGCAGGTCGTCGGCGTTGAACTGAAAGGGCAGCAGATCACCCAGGGAGCGGAAGCGGTAGATACTGCCATTGGGGCCGGGCAGCAGCAGCGGAATAGGCCGGCCCTGGCGGTTTTCGTACTCCGTCATCACCTGGCGGCAGGCCCCGCAGGGCATGGCTGGTCCGAAGGCCCCGGTGGCGGGGCGGGCCGCGACGGCCATACCCACGATGTGGCGGTCGGGCTGATTGACGGCCAGGCCGAACAGGGCGGTGCGCTCGGCGCAGAGGCCGGAGGGGTAGGCGGCGTTTTCCTGGTTGGTGCCCCGGAATACGCTGCCGTCGTCGAGCAACAGGGCGGCTCCCACGTGGAAGTGGGAGTAGGGCGCGTAGGAATGGTCGGTAGCGGCGCGGGCCTGGTGCCAGACGGTTGCCTCGGCGGGAGAAAGTTCAGCTTCGGAATCCAGCACCTCCACGGTGATGGTCAGATGGAGCGGATGGGCCATCGGGGAATGAAAAGAACAAATTTCGGAGCCGAATGGCGGCCCCGGGCAGGAAGGGGCGGTGAATGTACTACAATTATCAGTTACCCATGAACAATGAACAATTGATGGGTAGGCAGACCGGCAGGAGTACGAGCCAGAGTAGCTTTTTTTGCCGATTATTGGCGGAAATTCCCTTTCCTGTCCTTCCCACCCCAATTATCAGCCGCGCCGCCGGGCTCACTGATAATTACTCATTGCTCCTTGCTGCATGTCCCGCATCCTGCTACTCGGCGCCGGCCGCTCGGCTTCGTCCCTGATTACCTACCTGTTGCAGCACGCGTCCACCGAGGGCTGGCAGCTGACGGTGGCCGACGTGAATCCGGCTCATCTGGTTCCCGTACTGGCCGCCCACAGCGACTATGCCCGCGCCGTCCCCTTCGATATTCAGCGCGAAGAGCTGCTGGATGAGCTGGTGCCCGCCGCCGATATCGTGATTTCGATGCTGCCGGCGCTGTTTCACCTGCCCGTGGCCCGGGCCTGCGTGCGTCACGGTCGCCACCTGGTCACGGCCAGCTACGTGAGTGAGGATATCCGGGCGCTGGACGCCGACGCGCGGGCGGCGGGCATTCTGATTCTGATGGAGTGCGGCCTCGACCCCGGCCTCGACCATATGTCGGCCATGCAGGCGCTGGGCCACATCCGGGCCCGGGGCGGGCGGCTGACTTCGTTCAAGTCGTACTGCGGCGGATTGATGGCTCCCGATTCGGAGGGTGATAACCCGTGGCGCTATAAGTTCACCTGGAATCCGCGCAACGTGGTCCTGGCCGGGCAGAGCACGGCCAAATACCTGGAGCACGGCCACCCGCGCTTCATTCCCTACCAGCAGCTGTTCACTCGGCTCGATACGCTGGACGTGCCGGGCTACGGGCAGTTTGAAGGCTATGCCAACCGCGACTCGCTCAGCTACCGCGCCCCCTACGGCCTCGACGACATCCCTACTATTCTGCGCGGCACCCTGCGCCGGCCCGGCTACTGCGCCGCCTGGCAGGCCCTGGTGCGCCTCGGCCTCACCGACGACTCCGTGCACCTGGGCAATGGGCCCGACATGACCTGGGCGCAGCTGATCGAATCCTACTTACCCGGGGCGGCACCCGGCGCGAGCCTGCCGCACCGCCTGGCCACCCATCTAAGCCTGGAAGCCGCCGGCCCCGAAATGCAGAAGCTGACCTGGCTGGGCCTGTTCACCGCCACCCCCGTAGGCCTGCCCGATGCCACGCCGGCTCAGCTGCTGGAGCGTTTGCTGACCACGAAATGGGCGTTGCAGAACGGCGACCAGGACATGATTGTAATGCAGCACCTGTTCAACTTTGAAGTGGACGGCCAGCCTTTGCAGCGCACTTCCTCGCTCGTCGTGCTCGGCGATGACGCCACGCATACCGCCATGGCCAAAACCGTGGGCCTGCCGCTGGCTATGGCCGTGCGGCGGCTGGCCCAGGGCCAAATAACCCACCGCGGCGTCGTGATTCCCATTCATGCCGATCTGTACGAGCCTATCCTGGCTGAGCTGGCGGCTGACTACGCTATCCGGTTCGAAGAACACGAGGTGAGCCGGCCGCCAGCGGCTCAGGACCAGCGCTAAGCCCGACAAAATGCGCGCTTACCTTTTGCTGCGGCTACGGATTCTGGGGCGGCAGCTGGCCGAGCTGGGCTGGGTGCGGCTGGTGCTGCTGGGTGCCCTGGTCGTACTGGCCGCGGGGAAGCTGATCGAATTGCTGCTCACCACACCCGCCACGCAGTGGGCGTGGCCCGCATTCGGACTGCTGTGGTGCTGGTCCGTGCACCGGCAGCGGACGGATCTGGACTTTCTGCGCATCGCTTCGCCCCACTTGCGGAGCTGGCTGCTGGCGGAGTATGCCCTGTGGCTGGTGCCCGGGTGGGGGATTCTGCTCGGGCTGGGACATTTCGGCGCGGCGCTGCTCATGCTGGCCGCAGTGCCGCTGGTGCTCTACCTGCCGCAGGGCCAGCCCGGGACCAAAGGGCGCCGCCGCCGGAGCCTGTTGCGCAGCGAGGCTTTCGAGTGGGTGAGCGGGTTTCGGCAGCTGGGCGGCGGCCTGGTCTGGAGCGTGGGGCTGGCAGCGGCCGTCTGGCAGCCGGTCACCGTGGTGCCGGCCGTAGTGCTGGGGGCCTGGAGCCTGTTTGTGACCTACTGCTACACCATCCCCGAGCCCCTGACCATGCTGACGCTGTACGGGGCCGGGCCCCGCGCTTTCCGCCGGCGCAAGCTGGGGCTGGCGCTCCTGCTCTACCTGCTCACGGCCGCCCCGTTCGGGGTGCTGATGGCCCTGGGGCCCGCCACCTGGGCCGGGGCCGCGGGTCTGCTGGGGTGGGGGCTGGTGGTGGTGAGTATGAGCGTGATGGCCAAGTACAGCTTCTACCCACACGCCACGCTGGTTCGGCTCACGCAGGGTGGGGTGGTGGCTGTTGCCTTGCTGCCGCTGCTCAATTCAAGTTACACCCCGTTGCTGGTCGCGGTTTTTCTGGTGCTGATCTGGAAAAGCCACCAACATTTAAAGCCCTACTGGAATGATTAGCATCCGTGAGCTGAGCAAGAGTTTCGGGACCCAGGCCGTGCTGCGGCAGGTGAGTATGGACCTGCGCCCCGGTACCATTCACGGGCTGGTCGGAGCCAACGGGGCCGGCAAAACGACGCTGCTGCACTGCCTCTACGGTCTGCTGACGGACTACACCGGCCGGATTCAGGAAACCACCGGACTCGTTATCCGCGAGCACACCGGCGTGCTGCCCTACGAGCCTTACTTCTACCCCCGGCTGACGGGCCGCGAGTACCTGACGTTCTGCCTGCAGGCCCGGCGGCGGCCCGTGGTCGATTTTGAGGCCTGGAACGCGCTGCTGGAGCTACCCCTCGATCAGTACGCGGACGAGTACTCGGCGGGCATGAAGAAAAAGCTGGCCTTGCTGGCGCTGCTGGTGCAGGACTTTCGCTACCTGATTCTGGACGAGCCGTTCAACGGGCTGGATATGGGCACCAACCTGCTGCTGAAGGAAATTCTGCTGCGGCTGCGCGGGCAGGGGCGGGGCATTCTGCTCACGTCGCACCTGCTGGGCTCCCTCACCGAAACCTGCGACGAAATCACCCTGCTGGCCGCGGGCACGGTACAGCGCCACTACCCGGCCAGTGAATTCTCCCGCTTAGCCACCGATCTGCTGGATAGCCTGTTCCAGGATAAGCTGGCCCAGGTAGCCCAGTTGCTGCCCATAACCAGGCCCATCGAGGCCTAGAATGCCAGGTAAAAATCTCCCAGCAGCGCCCGGAAATCCGCCGAATACGCCTCGCTGCCGGCTTCGTGCATTGCCAGTTCCCGGCTTACCAGAGGCTGCGGCTGGCGCGTAAAGGTGGTGATGTGGCGCAGGTCCTTGCTGCCCGGCCGGTGCCGGAGCCTGAGTCGCCCGCCGACGAACAGACCCGCCAAGGCCGCTTCGCGCTCAAAATGCTGCATTTCGGGCGGTGGCAGCAGCACCGTGAGCTGGCCGGCCGGGGTCAGCAAAACCGCGGCAACCTGGGCCAGCTCCTCAAAGCTCAGGGAGTCGGGGGCGGTGTGGCGGGCGGCGGTGCGGGCCGCGTCGGGGGAGCGGAGGGAGTGGCGGAAGAAGGGCGGGTTGCAGAGAATATGGTCGAAAGGAGCGGGTACTGTGGTGGCAGCGTACTGCGCCAGGCTTTGCGCGTGAACCGTTACCCGACTGGCCCACGGGCTGCGGGCGGCGTTGGCGACGGCCTGGGCGGCGGCGGCCAGGTCCAGCTCCACGGCTTCAATCACCGCCTGTGGGTTGCGCTGGGCCGCCATCAGCGCCAGCAGGCCGGTGCCCGTACCGATATCCAGAATCCGGGTGGCCCCGGCCAGCTCAGCCGCGGCCCCCAGCACGCAGGCATCGGTGCATACCTTCATGGCGCAGTGCTCCTGCTCGATGCGGAAATGCTTGAACTGAAAGTAGGAGTTGGCCAAGACCAGGAACAATTAACGAAGCTGTTTAGGAAGTCGGTTTTTCTAAGCGTTTGTCATCCTGAGCGCAGCGCAGGACCTTATCCCGCCTGGTAGTTCATCGAGCGGGTACCGTTCAGCCGGGATAAGGTCCTGCGCTCTGCTCAGGATGACAGACTGCTTGACTTTCTAAACCGCTTCAACGGGTAATGATGAGCAATGGTAGGAAGCGAGCTGCTAATGAGGGTAAGGAAAACGCACCTGAAGCGTTTGTGAGCGGACTGCGGCTTTATCGATAATTGCTCATTGTTAACTGTTCACTAACCTCTCGTAGCCCTCATCAATCAGCAGCGGGCCGCGGGTGGCGCTGCCCACGGCCAGCTGGTCGCACCGCTCGTTTTCGGGGTGGCCGTTGTGCCCGCGCACCCACTGAAAGCGCACGGTGCGCTGCTGGTAGATTTTCAGGAAGCGCCGCCACAGGTCCTCGTTGGCCTTTTTGCCGAAGTCGGGCTTTTTCATCCAGCCAAATACCCACTTCTTCTCCACCGAGTCTACCACGTACTTGGAGTCCGTGACGACGGTAATCGGGATTTCGGGGCGCGTCACGGCTTCCAGGCCCACGATGATGGCCAGCAGCTCCATGCGGTTGTTGGTGGTGAGGCGGAAGCCCTGGGTGATTTCCTTTTCGTGGGGGCCGTAGCGCAGAATGGTACCGTAGCCGCCCGGCCCCGGGTTGCCCCGGGAAGAGCCGTCGGTGAAGAGATGAATCATATTGGGTAATGTGCGAATGGGTTGGAATGTGGGTAATGTACTACTGATCAGTGCTATGCTTTAGCAGCACATTTGCCACATTCCAACCCGTTGGCACATTGAATTAAAAATTTGCCTTAAACAGCTTGATGGCAATGGCCAGCAGGATCACGCCGAACACCCGGCGCAGGATATCTTCGCCGGCTTTGCCCAGCTTGCGCTCAATCCAGGCGCTGCTTTTCAGCACGATGAACACGAATACCAGGTTCAGGGCGATGCCGACCAGCACATTGGGCAGCGAATAGGCCGCCCGCAGGGAAAGCAGCGTCGTCATGGTGCCGGCGCCCACGATGAGCGGGAAAGCCAGCGGTACGATGGAGCCGGACGCGGCCACCGGGTTGTGCTTGAAAAGCTCGACGCCCAAAACCATTTCCATGCCGATGAGGAAGATGATAACCGCCCCCGCCAGCGCAAACGACTGGAAATCGACGCCGAACAGGCTCAGAATGCTTTGGCCCAGAAACAGGAACACCACCATCAGCACCCCCGCCACCAGCGTGGCCTTCTCGGAGTGAATCTTGCCCTCGCGCTGCCGGATCTGGATGATAATCGGGATGGAGCCCAGAATATCAATCACGGCAAACAGCGTGAGCGTGACGGAGAAAATTTCCTTGAGGCTGAACATGGACCGCTGTTTTTCGCTGATTAGCAAACGATGACACTGATTTACTCCCGCATGAACTATGATGGCGCTGATTCCGGCGGCGCCTCGGGCGCAGACGCAGGCTGAATCAGCGCTGCGCACCGCTACCTATAAGGAGGAGTACCACGAAACGGGCGCAGACGGAGGCTGAATCAGCGGCATCATTTGCTGATCAGTGAAAATCAGCGATTAGCGAAGAACTGGACCAGCTGCTCGTAGGCCGCGTCGGGGATGGCGGGGAAGTTGGCGATGCGCAGGGTGGAGGCTTTCCAGGTGCCGTAGCCGTTGCCCAGCTGCAGGCCCTGGGCCAGGGCGCTGCGCTTGATTTCATCAATCAGCGCCGGAGCTCCCTGCAGGGCAATGACGGTGGTGGAGCGGGTTTCGGGGTTCTGCACCAGCGGCGTGAGCGGCGTGGCCTGCTCGAAGTAGTCGTAGAGCTTGGCGGCGCGCTCCTGCAGGTGCTGGTGCACAACTTTGATCGGCTCCCGGTCCTGGAGGACGCGACTGAGCAGGTAGATGCCGAGCACGTTGGGCGTGTGGGTGGTCTGGAAGTTGAGCATCTTCTCGTACTGGCTCACCAGGCTGTTGTAGTGCCCCCGCTCGTTGAGGCTGCGAAACCGCGCCACCGCCCGCGGCGACAACACCATGATGCCCAGGCCCGCCGGCAGCCCGAAGCACTTCTGCACCGAGCCAAACCAGATGTCGGCCTTGATATATTTATGCTGGATGCCGGCCATCGAGGAGGTGGCATCCACGGCCAGCAGGGCGTTGCCCAGGCGGTTGTAGAGGTTCAGGATGAAGCCGTCGCGCAGCTGGGTGGCGTTGGAGGTTTCGTTCTGGGTGATGCAGATCAGGTCCGTGTCGCCGGACTGGTCGGGCAGGGGCAGGGTGTAGATTTCGGGCAGCTCATCGATGCCGAACAGCTGGCCCGTGGAGGCGGGGCGCAGGGCTTTGGCGTACTCAAACCACTTTTCGCCGAAGGCCCCGCTGTAGAGGTGGAAGCTTTTGGTGGGCGTCAGGCTCTGGGCCAGCACTTCCCAGCACTCGGTGGCCGAGCTGAGGAAGAAGATGGTGTAGTCCTGGGGGATGTTAAGCTTGGCTTTCATGTCGGCCACGGTCTGCCGCATCAGGCCCGTGAACCGCTCGCCCCGGTGCGGGGCCGACAGCCAGCCTTCGTCAAACGCATCCTGCAGATAGCCGCGCACGGCCGGATAAACGGCCGCCGGCCCGGGAGTGAAAGTATACATAGGTAGTAAAGTCAGATGAAGAGCCGCAAAGGTAACGGCGGTGAAGTTGTGGGTTTGTGAAATTGTGAAACGTTCTGTCATCCTGAGCCTGCGAAGGACCTCTACTGCTTCATTGCCAAAGTAATTGCCATTGCGGTAGAGGTCCTTCGCAGGCTCAGGATGACAGCCGGTTTACCACCACACCTTTCACACTTTAAACCCTACGCGCTTCGGTTTCAGCCCTTCAAAATACTGCAGGGCCAGCCGGTAGCTGTCGAGCTTGAAGCCGCTGATACTGCCCACGCAGTTCTTGCCCAGCAGGCTGCGCTGGCGGAAGTCCTCCCGGGCGTGCAGGTTGCTCAGGTGCACTTCCACCACCGGCGTGTTGATGGCGGCCACGGCATCGGCCAGGGCTACGCTGGTGTGGGTGTAACCGCCGGCATTGAGCACCACGCCGTGGTAGCTGAACCCGACTTCGTGGAGCTTGTCGATGAGCTGGCCCTCGTGGTTGCTCTGGAAGTAGGCGAGGGTGAAGTCGGGGAAGGCGGTGCGCAGCTCGGGCAGGTAGTCGTCGAAGGAGCGGGTGCCGTAGATGCCCGGCTCGCGCTGCCCGAGCAGGTTGAGGTTGGGGCCGTTGAGAATCAGGATCTGCATTTTGGGGTCTTGGGGGCTTGGGAACTGAGGGACCTGGCGGGGGCTAAAGATAGGCGCATCCGAACCGGTCGGAACTAGCCGCCAAAGTCAGGCCCGAATTTCTATCTTGCGGCGCTAAGTACCCAACAAGAATTAGTTTGACCTATTTGGAACGTCATGCTGAGCTTGTCGAAGCATCTCTACCGCTTCGCTGAACGGACCTGATGAAGCGGTAGAGATGCTTCGACAAGCTCAGCATGACGTGCTTTTTAATGCAAAACGATTTTCGCCACCTACTTATGACTATACAGCTTCCTAAAAACCGCCGACTGCTTTATCTGTTGCCGCTGGCCTTGCTGCTAGCTGGTCCGGGCTGCAAAAAGGCCGAAGAAATCATTACCCCCAAGCTACCCGAGGCCACCCAGGACGGTAAAGGTACCTTCGGCTGCCGGCTCGACGACCAGCTCTGGCTGCCCCACACCGACCACACGCTGCTGCCTTCGCTCAGCGCCGGCCTCAAAACCCCCGGCAACTTCACCCTGCGCGCCTCCGACGACCACGACGAAGCCGACGGCTACGACGAGTTTACTCTGGCGGTGCAGGTGCCCGAGGTGAAGCCGGGCACTTATACCCTCGGCAACGGCTTCAGTGCCCAGTACTCCGAGTCGGGCCACCGGTTTGTGGCGGGCTCGGCCAATCAGGGCTCCATGACCATCACCAAGGTGGAGGCCCGCCAGCGCACTGGCTCGGTCACTAACATCACCACCAAGTTTCACGTCGTATCGGGCACGTTCAGCTTCACGGCTACCTCGGCGGTCAGTGGCCGGGTGATAACTATAAAGGAGGGCCGCTTTGATGTGCAAACTTCCGACTAAGGGGCCTGCTTCGGTTCACTTTGCGTCCTGCCGTGTCTGCCTGGTCCATTAGCATCCGCCAGTTTGAGGGTTACCTCCAGCTGGAAAAATCCCTGTCGCCCAATTCAGTGGAGGCCTACGCGCGCGACATCGGCAAGCTGCGGCAGTATCTCGACATTACGAAGCTGCCCGCCACGCCGGCCCAGGTGACCACGCGCGTGCTGCGTGACTTTCTGGCCTGGCTGGGTGAGCTGGGGCTGAGTGCCACGTCCCAGGCCCGCACCCTCTCCGGCATCAAGGCTTTTTATAGCTACATGATCATGGAGGACCTGCTCACGCTGGACCCCACCGACACGCTGGAGGCGCCCAAAACCGGCCGTAAGCTGCCCGATACGCTCAGCTACGAGGAAATCAACCAGCTCCTCGATGCCGTTGATGTGAGTACTAACGAGGGCACCCGCAACCGGGCCATGCTCGAAACCCTGTACTCCTCGGGCCTGCGCGTGTCGGAGCTGATTACCCTGCGCCTGTCCAATCTCTACGCCGACCAGGGCTTTGTGCGCGTGCTGGGCAAGGGCAACAAGGAGCGCCTGGTGCCCATCGGCCGCGACGCGCTCAAGCACATCGGCATCTACATCAGTGCGGTGCGCTGCCACCTCGACGTGCAGCGGGGCTCCGAGGACATCGTGTTTCTGAACCGGCGCGGCGCCGGCCTGTCCCGGGTTATGATCTTCACCATCATCAAGGCCCTGGCCGCGCAGGCCGGCATCCGCAAAACCATCAGCCCCCACACCTTCCGTCACAGCTTTGCTACCCACCTCATCGAGGGCGGGGCCGACCTGCGGGCGGTGCAGGAAATGCTGGGCCACGAAAGCATCACGACCACCGAAATCTATACTCACCTCGACCGGGACTACCTGCGGCAGGTTATTACGGCCTTTCATCCGCGCAGCTAGATAAACCAAACATCGGAAAGACCAGAGAGAGTAGGGCCGGAATCAGGAAATAAGGCGTATTTTAGTGCAAATAAATACAGGAAATGTGCTGATTTTTTTTCACCTAAACTCACCCCAGCTATGAAAAGCGTCCTTGCCCTTTCTCTTTTCTCTGCGCTCCTGGTATTGAGCTCCGCCATCCCGGCCCAGGCCCCCAAAGGCACGTTGTTGCGCGCGGGCACGCTGATAGTGCTCGAAACCACTAATGTGCTTTCTTCCAGGGATGCCCAAACGGGCCAGAATGTGTCGTTGCGGGTGAAGTATGACGTGATGGTGAGTGGCCGCGCCGTGATAAAGGCCGGTGCGCCGGGCAGCGCCCAGGTCATCAGTGCGGAGCAGCGCAAAGGCATGGGGAAGGAAGGCAGCCTGGCCATCCGGCCCAGCGTGGTGCAGGCCGTGGATGGCCAGATGATTCCGCTCACGGGCAGCAGTACCAGCAGCGCCGGTACTGATACCAAAGGGGCCGCTATCGGCCTGGCCGTGGTAGTCAGCCCGCTCTTTCTGCTAAAAAAAGGGAAAGACGCTACTATTCCTGCCGGCTATGAGCTGCAGGGCAGCGTGGCCTCCGAAACAACGATAGAATAAACGCCGGCGACGGGTGACCGGCCGCTGGCTCCGCTCTGCGAACAGGCGTGTAGCCATTCCTCCGCGTCCCGAACAGCTGCCGCCCGATGCCAGCGTTACGGGTCCAGCCCGGGTCCAGGTCGCCGATGTTGGCGCTGACGCCGGGCTGCCTAACATAGGCCACGCAGGGCAGCGTGTGCGTGCTTTCGCACCCGTAGCGCAGCCCCGTCGGGAAGTTGACCACGGATTGAGCACCCGGCTGTTGTCGTTTAAAAAAAAGCGGAGTCAGCGGGTTGGTAAGCCGGCCCAGACGCACGGTCATGCGCTGCAGGGCCTGTTGGGGCGGCACGAAACTCCGCCACGTAGCCCGCCGCCACTGGTTGAAAGCATCAGATTCAACCCGGCAGGACGCTCGTTTCCCGGGGGTGGGGAGGGAGGAGTTGGTCATGGCGCAAGGCGTAGAAAGAGGAAAACCCACTTCCAAGCAGGCCCTGCAATTGGTGCAGGTCGGAGTATTCGGCGCGGCGGGGTACTTTTGCGGCAAACCAGTACGCTGTGCTATCATCTGAAAATTCTGCTGTACCCCGGCTTTCGCCGTTGCTGCTGGCACTGCTGGGCTTGCTGCTGTTTCTGCTGCCATATGGCATTCTGCGGGCGCACAGCTACATCACCCTCGACGATAATCTGGATGCGGAACTGAATATTCCCTATCTGCTGGTCAGGCAGGGAGTATCCTTCCGCTACGACCAGGGCGCTACCGTGCCGGCCCTCATGAACGGGCTGCCCCGCAACGCCCTGCGCCCGGGCCTGAGCGCCACGGTGGGGTTGTTTGCGCTGGGTCCGCCGTGGGCTGCCTACCTCGTGCAGCAGGCGCTGGTGCGGCTGCTGGGGTTGCTGGCTATGTATGCGCTGCTGCGCCGTGAGCTGCTGCCGGAGCCCGGCCAGCGCCGGCTGGCGGCCGCGCTGGCGCTGGCCTGGGGCCTGCTGCCGCTGTATTCTATGTACGGGCTGTCGGTGCTGGGGCAGCCGGCGCTGCTGCTGGCATTTTTGGCGCTGCGCCGCGGGACGGGGCGGTGGTGGCACTGGGCTATTATCGCGGCGTTCCCGCTCTGGAGCATGTTCGTGTTTGTGGGGCCGTTTGTGCTGGCGGCGCTGGGCGCGCTGTGGCTGCGCGACTGGTGGTCCGCACGCCGCCCGAACGGGCCGTTTCTGGCCGGGCTGCTGCTTCTGCTGGCCGGGTATCTGGTGGTGGAGTGGCCTCTGTTCTATTCCTTGCTGGTGGCGAAGCAGTTTGTGCCGCACCGGCTGGAGTTCGATATGGCGCAGATTACGCCACCGGGCTTGAAGGCCGGCTTGCGCAGCGCGGCGCAGTTTTTCCTGTTCGGGCAGTACCATGCCAGCCGGTTTCTGCGGGTGGCCGTGCTGCTGGCGGTGGCCGCGGCCGTGGCGCTGGCCCCGGCGGGGCAGCGGGCGGCGCGGGGGCGGCAGCTGGCCCCGTGGCTGCTGGCGCTGGCGGGGCTGGCCCTGTTTAGTGGCTTCTACCCGCAGCTGGTGGCGCTGGGGCAGCGACGGGTGGCGCTGCTGGGCGCGTTCAATGTTGGGCGGTTTCACTTTCTGGCGCCGCTGCTCTGGTTCTGGGTCCTGGCGCTGGCCCTGCGCTACCTGCCCGGCCGCTGGCAGGCGGCGGTGCTGGTCCTGCAGGTAGTTATCGGGCTCAGCATGAATCCCGAATGGCTCAACAACCTACGCGAGCTGGCCGGCCGCCCCAACCCCCACGAGCCCAACTATACGGCCTACGTGGCCCCGGCGCTGTTTGGGCGGGTGCAGGCGGCCATCCGGCAGCAAACCGGCCTGGAACCGCCGCAGTACCGCGTGGCCTGCCTGGGCCTGCCGCCGGCCGTAGCTCAGCTCAACAACTTCTATACCCTCGATTCCTACCAGAACAACTACCCGCTGCCCTACAAGCACCGCTTCCGCCCCATCATTGCCGGCGAGCTGGCCAAGAGCCCCGAGTTGCGCCGCTACTTCGATGCCTGGGGCAACCGCTGCTACCTGTTTTCGGCCGAGCTGGGCAAGGATTTCCGGGTGGCCGGGTTTCAGCACCGCGTGGTGCAGGACTTCGCCTTCGATGCCGCGGCCTTCCGGCAATTGGGCGGGCGCTACGTGCTGTCGGCGGCGCGGCTGGCTACGCCGGGGCGCAGCGGGCTGGTCGCGCGCGGCGAGTTTTCGAGTAGGACGGCGTACTGGCACCTGTATCTTTACGAAGTGCAGCCGACCGTCAGCAACTGAAGTTCGTTTTTGGTTGGTCGTTTTTGGTTTTTGGAAAAAAACGACCTCGGACGGGTAGTCCCAAAAACCAAAAACGATCAACCAAAAACGGCCAGCCAGGCTGGCAAAACCGCTGAAAATCTCTAGATTTGGCCTTTTAGTGCGGGATAATGGCGAAAAATACCTACAGACAATCTTCTTCTCCGGAGCCAGCCCGAGCCAATGAGCCGCGGCCGGTCCGTAACCAACCCCGGCAAAACGCGGAGCCCGCGCGCGAACCGCGCCGCAACGACGCCAAGGCGGCCCCCAAAGCCGCGCCCAAAGCTCCGCGCAAGCCCCTCAAGCTGCCTTCCCTTTCCCTGGGCGGCATGTTCGGCTTCCTGCGCGACCGGCGCTTCCAGCTGTTTCTGGGCTTCTTCTTCCTGCTCACGTCCATCTACCTGACCATTGCCTTCGTCTCGTTCCTGTTTACCGGGCACGCCGACCAGAGCGTCGTGGAAAGCCTGGGCAACACGCCGGTGAAGGAGGCCGGGCAGGAATCGGGCAACTGGCTCGGGCTGCTGGGCGCCATGCTGGCCCAGCTGCTGATTCACAAGGGCTTCGGCGTGGCCGCGTTTGCCGTCATTCCCATCGTGTTCTTCCTGGGCTACAAGATTGTGTTCCGCCTGGCCGAGCTGTCGTTGAGCTACGTGCTGGCGCTGTGCCTGTTCACCATGGGCTGGCTGAGTTTGCTGCTGGGCTACGTGGTGCTCACCCTGGCCGCCCCCGACGCCGACCCGGCCCTGGCTCACCGCCTCGACTTTCTGAGCGGGGGCATCGGCTACGAAGCGGCCCTCTGGCTCGACAGTCTGATCGGCTGGGGTACGGTGCTGCTGCTGGCTTTCCTGCTGATTTCCTTCGTGGTGTACTTCTTCAACGTCACCAGCCTGAACCTGGGCCGCAGCACGTCGGACGACGAGGATGGGCTGGCTTTCGGCTCGGAAACGCATTCGCACAACGCCGAAACGGCCATCGGGAATTTCAACTCGGTCGTTTCGGCTGAGGGCGACGAGGAAGAAGAGGAAGCCCCGCCGCAAATGACGCTGCGCCGCGTAGGACCCGTGGCTACGCCAGCCCCGACCCCGGTCCAGCCGGTGGCCGCCCCGGCGTTCGGGGAGGAAGATGCAGAATCAGAAGCGCCGGCCATCATTTCCGGCCCCATCAACTCTCCCGCGCCCGCGCCTGCTTTCAGCGTAGCTGCCGCGGCGGTGCCGCTGTCCGTGGCTTCCACGGCGGCTACTTCCCTGGCCAGTGCTTCCGCTACGCTGGCGGCGGCCGGGGCGGCGGCTTCCGCCAGCAGCGGTCCGAGCTTCTCCTTCGAAACGCCCACCGACCCTGAGCCGGTGGTGGCTCCGCCTTCCCGGGTGCCTACGCCGCTCACCATGGCCGATCTGGCCGATGACGATGCGCCGCTTCCCGCACCTACGCCGCGGGAAGCCGCAACTCCGGCCCTGCAGATTGCCAGCAAGCCCGGCGAGCTGGACCCGGCCGCCGGGGCCGACATGGCCGCCATTGCCGACGACGATGACGATGCGGACACCATGCCCGCCGTTAACTACGACCCCACGCTGGACCTTTCGCGCTACCAGTACCCCACGCTGGAGCTGCTCAACGACTACGGCGTGGCCAAGGCCCAGGTGAGCAAGGAGGAGCTGGAAGCCAACAAGGACCGCATCGTGGAGACGCTGGGCCACTACGGCATCAATATCGCCAGCATCAAGGCCACCATCGGGCCCACGGTTACGCTCTACGAAATCGTGCCCGACGCCGGGGTGCGCATCTCCAAGATCAAGAGCCTGGAAGACGACATTGCCCTGAGCCTGGCCGCGCTGGGTATCCGCATCATCGCGCCCATTCCGGGCAAGGGCACCATCGGCATCGAGGTGCCGAATACTAAGAAGGAGATGGTGAGCATCCGCTCGGTTTTCGCCACCGAGAAGTTTGCCAACACCGAAATGGATCTGCCCATTGCCTTCGGCCGCACCATCACCAACGAGGTGTTCGTGGTCGATCTGGCCAAGATGCCCCACCTGCTGATGGCCGGAGCGACGGGTCAGGGCAAGTCGGTGGGCCTGAATGTGATTCTGGCCTCGCTGCTCTACAAGCGCCACCCTGCCACGCTGAAGTTCGTGCTCGTCGACCCGAAGAAGGTGGAGCTGAGCATCTTCAACAAGATTGAGCGCCATTTCCTGGCCAAGCTGCCCGACACCGAGGAAGCCATCATCACCGATACCAAGAAGGTGGTGAACACGCTCAACTCGCTGTGCATGGAAATGGACCGACGCTACGATCTGCTCAAGGATGCCGGCTGCCGCAACCTGAAGGAGTACAACCGCAAGTTTATCGAGCGCCGCCTCAACCCCAAGAAGGGGCACCGCTTCATGCCCTTCATCGTGCTGGTGATTGACGAGCTGGCCGACCTGATGATGACGGCGGGCAAGGAAGTGGAAACCCCCATTGCCCGCCTGGCCCAGCTGGCCCGGGCCATCGGCATTCACCTGATCGTCGCCACCCAGCGCCCGTCGGTGAACGTGATTACCGGTATTATCAAGGCTAACTTTCCCTGCCGGATTTCCTTCAAGGTGACTTCCAAAATCGACTCCCGCACCATTCTCGACGCGGGTGGGGCCGACCAGCTCGTGGGCCAGGGCGACATGCTCATCTCCCAGGGCTCCGACATCATCCGGGTGCAGTGCGCCTTTATCGACACGCCCGAAGTGGACCGCCTCTGCGACTACATCGGCGAGCAGCAGGGCTACCCCGACGCCTATCTGCTGCCCGAAGTGGTGGGCGAAAGCGGTAGCGGGAGCGGCGACGCCGAAGATTTCGACCCGTCTTCGCGCGACAGTATGTTTGAGGAAGCGGCCCGCGTTATCGTCACCCACCAGCAGGGCAGCACCTCGCTCCTGCAGCGCCGGCTGAAGCTGGGCTACAACCGCGCCGGCCGTCTGATTGATCAATTAGAGCACTTTGGCATCGTTGGGCCGTTTGAAGGCAGTAAGGCGCGGGAGGTATTAATTCCGGATGAGTACAGTTTGGAACAGTTGTTGAATACCCTGCCCAAATAAGCGCTTAGAGCGGGGAATTGAGAACTTAGACCGGGGTTTTTAGTACTACCCTCGTCCGCCTGCTCCATCGCCCGGCAGAGTTCTACTTTCCGACATCCCGGCTCTGCCCGCTGAGCTATTCATCCCACCTTTGATTGTAATGAAAAAAATCCTCTCCCTGCTCGCTCTTTCCGTGTCGCTGATGTCGACGGCCTCGGCCCAGCAGGACCCCAAAGCGGGTAAGATTCTTGACCAGATGAGTGCCAAATACCAGGCGCTGAAGGCTTTTAAAGCCAATTTCACTCAGACCCTGGAAAACGATGCGGCTAAGCTCAAGGAAAATATCACCGGCGACATCACCGTGAGTGGGCAGAAGTTCCGGGTGAAGCTCAACGGCCAGGAGATTATCAACAACGGCCAGACCATGTGGACCTACATGCGGGCTGAGAATGAGGTGAACATCTCCGACTTCGACCCCGCCGAGCAGGAAACGTCGCCGACGCAGATTTTTACGCTCTACAAGAAGGGCTACAAGTATGCCTACGTGCAGGAAGTGAAGGAAGCCGGCGTGGCCTGCGACGTTATTGAGCTGTCGCCCGAGAACAAGGACAACCCCGTGTACAAGGTGCGCGTGACGGTAGGCAAGGCTGATAAGACGGTGAAAAGCTGGAAGATGTTCAAGAAGAACGGCAACCGCTACACCTACACAATCCGCAAGTTCCAGCCGAACCCGCCCATTGATGCCACTACCTTCAACTTCGACAAGACGAAGTACAAAGGCGTGAAAGTTATCGACCTGCGCTAGTCGTCAGGACTGCCCCCGCCGTTTCGACCGGCCCGCTTCCGCTTCGTGCGGGGGCGGGCCGGTTTAGGTTTCAGGGCCGCCCGGATTTCCTATCTTACTGTATCGCCCGACCAACGCTCCGTAGCTTTTCACTTTCAGGTCCTCCCCGGGTCGGGTGGAAAAGCAGCTGGGGACCGAACGCCGGGAGTTGCCGGGGGTTTCACTTTATTGCTTATGCGCTATGAAAGAAGATTTCCTCCACTACATCTGGCAGTACCAGTATTTCGATAAAACCAGCCTGCAAACGGATGCCGGGGAATTAATAACGGTGCTGCGCCCCGGCTACCGCAACGCCGACGCCGGCCCCGATTTCCTCAATGCCCGGCTGCAGCTGGGCGAGGTGGAATGGAACGGGGCCGTGGAAATCCACCTGCGCGCCTCCGACTGGCACCGCCACGGACATCAAACGGATGCTAAGTACGACCAGGTAGTACTACACGTGGTGTACACCGCTGACCAGGATGTACGACGTACCAACGGTTCCCTGATTCCGGTGCTGGCGCTGGCCCCGCGTATTTCCCCGGACATGCTAAAGCGGTACCGGCAGCTGGTGGAGCAGGCGGCCCCGGTCACGCTCCCCTGCGCCCCGTTCCTGGCCATGGTACCCGATATCATCCGCACGATGATGGTGGAGCGGGCCCTGCTGGAGCGGGTGGAGCAGAAGGCTTGCTTACTGGAAACACTGCACCAAACGCTGGAAAACGACTGGGAAGCCACCACCTACCACGCCCTGGCGGCGGCCTTCGGCTTCCAGAAAAACACGGAGCCCTTTGCCCGGCTGGCTAAAGCCCTGCCGCTGCAGGTGCTGCGCCGCCACCGCCACGACCGGCACCAGGTGGAAGCCCTGATATTTGGCCAAGCCGGGTTTCTGGCGGAAACCGAGGATACCAGGGAGGACGAGTATATAAATGGTCTGCGTCAGGAACACGAGTTTCTGCGGCACAAATATCAATTGCCGACGGCGCTGCCTAAGCACGAGTGGAATTTCCTGCGCCTGCGTCCGGCTAACTTCCCCCCAGTACGGCTGGCCCAGTTGGCGGCATTGCTGCATGCCCGCCCTGCGTTGTTCGACGCCTTGCTGAGCGCCGGGAGCCGGGCGACCCTGGAGCAGTTTTTTCAGGCTCCCGTATCGGAGTACTGGCGGCAGCATTACCAGCCCGGTAAGCCCGGTAAGGTGCCGGCCCTGGGTCGGGCAAGTGTGCAGCTCCTGGTGACTAATGTGGTAGTGCCGCTGCGCGTGGCCTATGCTCATTCAGTTGGGCAGCCAGGGTTAGTGGAATCGGCGGTAGCTTTGCTGGATCAGCTGCCCGCGGAAAGCAACCAGCTGCTGGAGTCCTATACGCAGGTAGGGTTCCGCCACCGCACTGCGGCTGACTCCCAGGGGCTGCTGGCGTTGGGCCGGGGCTACTGCCAGCCCCGGCGCTGTCTGCATTGCGCCATTGGGAGCTGTATTTTGCAGAAGAATACCACCAGTTCATGAAAATAGCATTAGCCCTCGGGCTCAATATTGGTTTGTTGCTGCTGCTTATCCAGTGGATTCGCCGACAGTGGCACGAGCCGGAAACCAGGCGCTGGCTGCTGCCGCTACTAGGGCTGAAGGTATTAGCCTCCGCGGCAACCTGCTACCTGCTCACCGCGGATGCTGCCTACCTGCACTACTGGGCGGAGGCGTTATCCTATCAGTTCTGGGATAAGCCGTTGGATTGGCTACAAACCCTAGTGAGTAACGAATATCATTACAAGCGGGGCCATCTGGTATACCATGGCTATTCCAATGCGTTTTTTATTGTCAAGCTGATGTCGCTGGTGCGGGTGGCTTCCAACGGGAATCTGTTTCTCAGCGCTCTTTATCCGTCCCTGTTCAACTTCGTGGGATGCTGGCAACTGGTGCGGGTCTTCCATCGGGTTTTTCCCACCGCTCCCCGGGGTGCAACCATTGTAGCTTGGCTGGTATGGCCCACCGTGGTATACTGGACGTCGGGCCTGACGAAAGAAAGCATCTTAGTGGGCAGCGGGGCGTGGCTGCTGGCGCTGGTACTACCCTGGCTGTATGGGGCCGAAAAACCCCGGTTAGCCACCTTGATAGGGGTGCTGCTGCTGGCTGTCCTACACTTTAAAATCCGTTTTTTCTTTGCCGTGCCGCTTTTTGCGGCGCTTAGTGGGCTAGCTGCCATTCGATTGGTGCAGCAGCTAGGTGGAGCCCAGAAACGCTGGGTGCAGGCTGCTATCTTCGGTGCCGTATTGCTGGCTGGCGTGGCTGCGGTCAGCGAAGTTAGCCCTACGTTTCGCTTCAATAAATTCAGTAGCCAGCTGATCCAGATTCATTCCGACATTGAGGATCATTCCTTTTACCGGCCCCACATTAAATTTGAGGATCTGGCTCCTACACCCGAAAGTATAGCGCGTAACACCCCTAAAGCGGTCATTAGTGCGCTGGTGCGGCCGTGGTTGGGTGAGAGCGCCAAGCCATTTTACGTGGTAGTGGGCCTGGAAAATGCGGTGCTGTTGTTCATTCTGGGTGTAGCGTTCGTTGCTCTGCTGCAGGGCCGCAGTAGTCATCTTCCTTTCGCCCTGGTTCTGGCTCTGCTGGTGTATTGCGTAGCGCTGGCTGCGCTGATGGGCCTGAGCACTCCCAACCTTGGCACCCTCAACCGCTACCGGTCGTCTTTGCTGCCGGTGGTGCTGCTGCTGGCCTTGCAGAACGACTACGCTGCCCGGGCCCTGCGGCGCATTGGTTTGTAGCGGAGCAGTCCTCCGGAACCCGGAACTTGGTGCCCCGCGCTGGGCCGCGTATCTTTGCCGTTTCGCCACAATCCGCCGCTCGTCGGCGCTCTGCTGTTTCTATGGAAAATCCGGTTATCATTCTGGGCGCCCAAAGCCTGGGCCTCAATGCTCTCGACGCTTTCACCAGCAATGACGTGGTGGTGTACTGCCTGCTCGACGACGACGCCAAGCTCCAGAACACGGAACTCAACGACGTGCCCGTGATGGGCAATACCGAAGACCAGCAGCTGCTGAAGCTGCTGGGCAAGAAATGTGAGGTATTCGTGGCCACCGAAGACACCGCCAGCCGCCGCAGCCTGACCAATATGCTGCACGACGAATATCAGGTGGTACCCGTGAATGCCATTCATGCCAAGGCCAGCGTTGCGGCCCACGCCTGGCTGGGACACGGCAACCTGATCAGTGCGGGTGCGGTAGTGGCCAGCAACAGCAAGCTGGGCAACGGCTGCCTGATCGGGGCCAATGCCGTGGTCGACGTGAAAGCTGAAGTGGCCGATTACGCGCAGATAGGGGCGGGGGCCATCATCAATGCCGGGGCTATTATCGAAGAACAGGCCTTCATCGGCGCCGGGGCCATTATCGTGGCCGGCGTTAAAATCGGGGCCAAAGCCCGCGTGGGTGCCGGCTCCGTTGTGGTGGCCGACGTGCCCGCCAACCAAACCGTATTCGGCAACCCGGCCGCGAAAATTTAATGAATAATTAAGAATTAGCAATTAAGAATTCACCAGCCGGGCTCCCGATTCTTAATTGCTAATTCTTAATTCTTAATTGAAAAAAGATGGACTACCGCGTTCTGCTTTACTACTGCTATTCGCCCATTGCCGACCCGGAGGCTTTTCGGGAGGAGCAGCACCGCCTGTGTCTGCGGCTGAATCTGCTGGGTCGCATCATCGTAGCGCCCGAGGGACTTAATGGGACGGTGTCGGGGCGCACGGCCGACTGCGAGGAGTATATGCGCCTGGTGCAGGCGGATCCGCGCTTCGCGGCGCTGGAGTTCAAGGTGGACGACGTGCCGGGCCACACGTTTCAGAAGCTGCACGTGCGCGTGAAGCCTGAAATAGTGCACAGCAGCCTGCACCATACCAGGCCCCACGAAAAAACCGGCCAGCACCTCTCGCCCCAGGAGTTCAAGGACCTCAAGGACCGCGACGACGTGGTGGTGGTCGACGTGCGCTCCGACTACGAGTACAACGTGGGCCGCTTTAAGAATGCCGTGACGCTGGATATGGAGAACTTCCGGGACTTTCCCGGGCGGCTGGAAAAGCTGAAGGAGTTTAAGGACAAGAAAATCCTGACGTACTGTACCGGCGGCGTGAAGTGTGAAAAGGCCAGTGCCTACCTGCTCGAGCAGGGGTTCGAAAACGTGTACCAGCTTCACGGCGGCATTATCAAGTACGGCATCGAAGCCGGCGGCGAGGATTTCGATGGCAAGTGCTACGTGTTCGACAACCGCGTGACGGTAGACGTAAACCGCGTGAATCCGACCATCATTTCCCAGTGCCACCGCTGCGCCACGCCTTCCGACCGGATGGTGAACTGTGCCAACCCCCACTGCAACGCCCACGTACCGCTGTGCGAAACGTGCAGCCAGCAGCTGGCAGGAGCCTGCTCAATCACCTGTCAGCAGCACCCCGACAAGCGGCCCTACGACGGCACGGGTACGTATCCTAAACTCAGCAACAACTACAGCCCCGAGCAGGGCCTGGTTTCCTACCGCGCCCCAAGTAGGAATTAAGAATTAGCAATTAAGAATTAAGAATTGAAAATAAAGGGTCAGCATTGCCTTTTTTCGTCCGATCGGCTATCCGACTTCTTTTCACTCCCTCTTCTTCAGCTCTTAATTGCTAATTCTTAATTCTTAATTCCTAATTCCTAATTCTCCCACCCATGCCTATTCCTGACTCCGAGCTGATTTTCAACAAAGACGGCAGCATCTACCACCTCAACCTGCTGCCCGACCATCTCTCCGACACCATCATCACCGTCGGCGACCCGGAGCGGGTACCCCTGATCAGCCAGCACTTCGATTCCATCGAAACGCAGATTCACAAGCGTGAGTTTGTGACCCACGTGGGCTACTACAAGGGCAAGCGTCTGACGGTGATTTCCACCGGCATGGGCACCGACAACATCGACATCCTGCTCAATGAGCTTGATGCGCTGGTCAATATCGACTTCGTAACGCGGGAGCCGCGGCCGCTGGAGGAGCGCATTGCGCTGCGCATCGTGCGGGTAGGGACCAGCGGGGCTTTGCAGGCCGACATCCCCGTGGGCTCCCACCTCGTTACGGAGCACGCCGTGGGCCTCGACTCGCTTATGCAGTTCTATCCGTTGGTGGAAACCGGGCTGGAAATTGAAGTGGCGGCCGGTATTCAGCAGGCCCTGGATCTGCCTTACCGTCCGTATTGCGTGCGGGGCACCGATCTTATGCGCGAGCAGCTGGGCGCGGGCATGCTGGTGGGCAACACCCTCACCTGCCCTGGCTTCTACGGCCCCCAGGGCCGGGTGCTGCGCCTCGACCTGCGCATGCCCGATCTGATCAGCCGGTTCCAGGGCTTCCGCCACCAGAGTGCCGAAGGCGAATTCCGCCTGACCAACTTCGAGATGGAAACTGCCGGCTACTACGGCCTCGCGCGGATGCTGGGCCACGAAGTGGTATCGTTGAATGCTATTGTGGCTAACCGTGCCACGGGCGAATTTGCCACCAATGCCGAAGCAACCGTGAATGACCTGATACAGAAAACGCTGGACCGGATTTAGCTCCTGCGCTGGTTGGCGTGAGTGCAATTTGGCTCTTACCTGAGGGCGAGCGAAATGAACACCAAAAAGCCCCGTGCAAAATGTACGGGGCTTTATATTGTACAAACAGTTAAAAAAATCGATCAGCGGAAATGCGCCGGCGCAGCAGGGAATATGACGGCTTAATAAAAGTCGAAACCCAGCACGGAACGCAACGGAATAGCAGCGCCGGATTTAAGCGAAATATGCTCGGCATCATTGGCCCAGACGGTTGTGTAAACGCGTTTGGTTGCACCGTCAGCGGTTTGGAAGTAGATATCCACTTTGCCGTGGTAGCCATTGCCAAGGGTAGTAGCCCGCTCGGCTTCAAAGCGACGCCACTGTTTTTGGGCGGGTAGCAGCAGGACGTCTTCGACGGCAAACTTAAGCGTAGACAGATTTTCTTTAGCGACGATTTCCGGGCAATGTGCAAAGGTGTTCATGGTGGGGATGAATGAGTTAGGTTGACTTAGCGTGTTGATAATTTATCGAATTGCGGTAAGGAATGCAATTAAAAGGCCTGAAAGAGGCGAATTTGTTGCTTAGTTTATATGGGCTGTTTCTATTACGCTATTTCTGCCAGAAAGATCATGGTATCTACTCCGTCAGCGTAGTCGCTGACGGTCGGATTCTGGGCCTGGCCGAAGGCGAAGCTGCCCGCGTACTGGTGCCCGTCCGAGACGATGCACTGAATCTGCTCGGCCGCGTCAGTAAGCTGGTCCACGAGGTCGACCTCGCTGGCGTAGGCGGCGTAGTGCAGCACCGAAATGGGCGACACCAGCGCCGTGCCGGGCGTGAGCAGCAGAAAGCCGTTGTCGAAGTGGGGTACGGAGTTTACCAGCAGAATGCTCTTGTTGTAGTCGTAGTTGTTCTGGTAGCGGTTGTGCATCAGCACCGTGTTCCAGGGCTCCAGGGCATCCAGCAGCGCGTCGAATTTGTAGCCTTCCGGCACGTAGAGCTTGCTCACGTTGCGGCAGCCCAGGCCGTAGTACTGAAAGATGTCGCGCCCCAGCGCCGCCAGCGCCTCAGCCGGCTCCTGGCCGGTCAGGATGGCCAGGCTGGTGCGGCTGCGGCGGATGAGGTGGGGCTTCTTGCTGAAATAATACTCGAAGTAGCGGGCCGTGTTGTTGGAGCCGGTGGCAATAAAGGCATCCGCCTCATTCAGCCGTTCCACAAAAGCAATACGTTCCGCGAAGCGGGGCTCGATGCTGATCAGCTCGTCGGCCACCCAACTCATCAGCAGCCGGTCTTCCGAGCTGGGCTTGGCCAGCAGCTGGTGGCCGCTGAGCAGCACGCAGAGCAGATCGTGGAAGCCTACCAGCGGGATGTTGCCAGCCATCACCACCCCGATGCGGCGACTGGTGGCGGGCTCGGCGGGGTAGCGGCCGGCCCAGGAGCGCAGAGTCGTTTCGCCCAGCATTTGGGCCACGCCGTGCACGGCGGCGCGCACGTTGGGCTCGTCGAACCAGTTGTTCTGGTTGCGGGCCCGGGCGGCCAGCTCGGTTAGCTCGTCGGCGGAAAGAGTTTGGAGGCGGTGGCCCAGGGCTACGAAGGCGGCGAGCCGGTCGGAATGATTCATGGAGGAAAACTAGGGGAGCGGCAAGGCGGCAGAGAAGCCGCGCTGCAAAAGTCGCAGGAAACGGGGAAAGACCGGCTTAAGTAAAAAACTCGCAAGAGTAATTGTTAGTTTCTACTTTTGTCGGGCGGGAGCGGTTCCCGACGGCCCGTCTTTTCGTAGGGAAGTACGTATTAGAACCGCATCACCAAACCAGACGACAGCGGCTATGGCCATCATGATAACCGACGAGTGCATCAACTGTGGTGCCTGCGAACCCGAATGCCCCAATAACGCCATCTACGAAGGCGGTGCCCAATGGCGCTGGGCCGACGGCACGGCTTTGAAGGAAGTGCAGGTGGATGGCGGGGCCACCGTTTCCGGCACCGCTCCCCAAACCCCGATTTCGGACGAGTACTACTATATCGTCTCGGATAAGTGTACCGAGTGCGTGGGCTTCCACGAGGAGCCCCAGTGCGCCGCCGTGTGCCCCGTAGACTGCTGCGTGGACGACCCCGACTACCGCGAGGCCCAGGAGGCGCTGCTCAAAAAGAAGGAGTGGCTGCACGCCGAAGCGTAGCCTGAACCACGGATTCTGAACCACGGATTCCTCCGGATTTTTCGGATTCCACGGATTTCGTGGACGATTTCTTACCCTAATAAAGGCCACCTGTTCAGGTGGCCTTTGCTGTTTGGCCCGTCCTGACTGCATAACCGCGCCGACTACAAAATCCGACTAATCCGAAAAATCCGGCCGAGTCCGTGATCTAGGTGCCGCAGTTGAAATATTTGTCGTAGGCCGATTCGGGCAGCATGTTCAGGCGGCTGAAGACCTTGATGGGCCAGCGCAGCCGCCGGATGCTGCTGTAGTTGTTGGGGTAGTCGCGAAAGGTGCGGGGCGGGGAAGCCACGATATGGTCGAATTCCTCGCGCGTCAAACCCAGGCGCTTGATGCACAGGGTAATAACTTTTTCGTCTTCGATGGAGTTGATTTTGCTGACTCGTTCCAACGCTCTTTCACGGGTCATCTGCCCGGAACGAACCAGGGCCGAGTAGTTGAATAAACGCCGGTCGATGTTGAACTTAATCCGGTTGAGGTAGTAGATGACGCTTTGATAAAGGTCGTCGAAGTAGTGGGCGCCAGGGTTTTTCCAGCTTAGCTCCCGCTCCAGCAGCACGTCTACTTCGGTGCGCACGTAGTCGACGTGGTAGAGCAGCGTCACGGTTTTGATGCGACGCACGAAGGTGTAGTAGAACATTTCCTTCAGATCCAGATTGAAGCCCGGATCATTGGGCGTCCACGACCGCAGCGGCACCGTCCCAAACTGTTTGTGCACGGCCTTCAGGTATTTGCCATCGAGGAAATTCCACGACAACGGGGCAATGCCTTCCGTGCGAAACGACTGCCCGATGATAATACGTTGGATACCTTCCTTCGCTGCTACGCCATACAGCGCCGTCGCAATACCCAAGTCGGTGCCTTCCTCCATATCGGGAGTGGAAGCCTTCAGAAAAGCAATTTTCAGATCCTTGGATTCGCGCCAATCGGAAGTGATGGTACGCATTTCTACCCCCAGCTTCCGGCAGGCCGTAACCATGTTTTCACCCGCTATGGGGTTGCCGAAGCCATCGTTGAAGTGGACGGCCAGCGGCCGTAAGCCGAGCTGCGTGACGCAGTACCAAAGCGTGAAGGAGCTGTCGCGCCCACCGCTGATGCCCAGCACGCAGTCATACTTCTTCCCCCGGCCCCGGCGCTTGATGTCGGCTGCGAATTCCTGTACTTTTTGACGACCGGCTTCTCCTAGTGGAAAAGCGCGGTCCAATTTATCGTGCAGCGCACAGAAATTACACTCTCCCCGGGCATCGAAACGGATGCCGGGAACAGTAGTATCCATAATGCAGCGCGGGCAGCGATGGTAGCTGTGCGGCATGGGCGAGGACAAAGGCAATAGGGAGTGGTGAAACGGAAGGGTTGGGTAGTAAGCGAAGCGCGGCCCGGGCTAAGGCAGCTCGTCGAATCGGTAGCTTTTGCGCCGGAGCATGTCGCCGATGGCGGTGCCTTGCTCAGGCCGGACGGGGCGGGGTAAATCGGCAACAATCAATTCGCCGGCAAATTCATTGAAGGTGCCTTGGGCGCGTACGCCGGTAGCATCGACGGCCAGGGAGCAGCCCACGCTCTTTTTGCCCTCGTAGGGGCCCCCTACCACGTAGCCCACGGAAGTGGTACTCACGACGGCCACGTTGTAGAGGCTAGCCAGTATGGAAAAAGGCTTCACCCATTTTTCCCGGTAAGGATCCGACTCTTCAGTGGTGGAATAATCGACGGTCCAGGAGGCCGGGGCCAGAATAAACTCCGCGCCCATACGGGCCAGCGTGTGCCCGATGGACAGCCCTTCCAGGTAATTGTCGGCGCAGATGTTGACACCAATTTTACCCAGGGACGTGTCTACTACGTTGAGTGTTTGCCCCACGGCATAGAAAGGCAACTCAACGGCAAGCAGGTTGATCTTGTGATACTTGATAATGATTTCGCCCTGGGGATTGATCAGGATGGCCGTGTTATAGTTGCGGCCATTCAGGCGTTCGGTCAGGCCGGCGCACACATAGATGTTGTGGCGCCGGGCTTCCTGGCAGAGCTGGTGGCTGAACGCGCCTGGAATGGGTTGGGCTTCGGCTAAGGCACTGGGGTGCGTCCAGGCAAAGTCCAGCGTTTCGGGCAGCAGTACTAAGTCGCAGCTCTGCTGAGCCGCTTCGCCAATCATGCGGGCGGCGCGGTCCAGATTCCGTTCCGGCTCGCCGCCTTCTACCAGCAGCTGGCCCATGCCAATACGGATGGTAACGGTTGAGGAAGAGGGAATTGAGGGAGAACCGGGCGTTGGGACCGGTTTCTTGGTCTTCAGGAAAGCAAAAAGCGCAGCCATGGGGGCAAAAAATGCGGCGGAGAAAAAATGTCAGAAGTTATCAAAAACCGATTAAACCTCCGCAGCGTTTTTGTGTCGCCCCCAAAGGTAACTTGATTCCTGCATACAAGGGACTAAAAAGGCTTTGCTGTAAGATGAAGCTTGGCGTGGCCGGCTCGTGAAGGGCAGGATTTTCCACCCGGCCTGAATTGCCTACTTTTGCCGCTATTCCCAACCGATTTTCCCCTTGACGATGTCCATCGCCAAAACCTATACGCCCGCCGACGTTGAAGCCAAATGGTACCAGCGCTGGCAGGAGCAGGGCTTCTTCAAAGCCAAAGCCAACCCCCGCAAGCAGCCTTATTCGGTCGTGATTCCGCCGCCCAACGTGACGGGCGTGCTGCACATGGGCCACATGCTCAACAATACGATTCAGGACGTGCTGGTGCGCCGGGCCCGCATGCAGGGCAAGGAATCCTGCTGGGTGCCCGGCACCGACCACGCCTCCATTGCCACCGAAGCCAAGGTAGTGGCGCTGCTGAAAGAGCAGGGCATCGAGAAGAAGGATTTGACCCGGGAGCAGTTTCTGGAGCACGCCTTCGCCTGGAAGGAAAAATACGGCGGCATCATCCTCGAGCAGCTCAAGCAGCTCGGCGCTTCGTGCGACTGGGACCGGACGCGCTTCACCATGGAGCCCGAGCTGACCCAGGCAGTATTGCGCGTGTTCGTGGATCTGCACCAGAAGGGCCTGATTTACCGCGGCATCCGCATGGTGAACTGGGACCCGCTGGGCCAGACCGCGCTGTCCGACGAGGAAGTGATTCCCAAGGATGTGATGGCCAAGATGTACTACCTGCGCTATGAGGTTGCCAGTTCCGAGTTGCCAGTTGCCAGTGAAGGCGACCAGCAGAACGATACTGGCAACTGGCAACCGGCAACCGGCAACTCAATCATAGTAGCCACTTCGCGCCCCGAAACCATTATGGCCGACGTGGCCGTGGCGGTGAACCCCAATGATCCGCGCTACACCCACCTGCATGGGGCCACGGTGCGCATTCCGCTGCTGGGCCGCGAAATCCCGGTGATTCTGGACGAGTACGTGAGCATCGACTTCGGCACGGGCGCGCTGAAGGTGACCCCGGCCCACGACCTGAACGACTACGAGCTGGGCGTGAAGCACAACCTGCCCGTTATCGACATTCTCAACAACGACGGCACGCTCAACGACAAGGCGGTGCTCTACGTGGGGCAGGAGCGGTTTGCGGCCCGCCGCAACATCGTGAAGGACCTGGAGGAAGCCGGCCACCTGGTGAAGGTGGAGGAGTACGCCAGCATCGTGCAGACCTCGGAGCGCACCAAGGCCGTGATTGAGCCGCGCCTGAGCATGCAGTGGTTCCTGAAGATGGAGCACATGGCCAAGCCGGCGCTGGAAGCGGTGGAAAACGACACCATCAGGCTGCACCCGGCCAAGTTTAAGAACACCTACCGGGTGTGGATGGAGAACGTGCGCGACTGGTGCATCTCGCGGCAGCTGTGGTGGGGCCAGCAGATTCCGGCCTTCTACCTGCCCGACGGCACCTACGTGGTAGCCCTGAGTGCTGGAGAGGCGCTGGAGCTGGCCCGGGAGCAGAGCGGCAATGCCGGGCTGCAGCTCACCGACCTGCGCCAGGACGAGGACGTGCTCGACACCTGGTTCTCGTCGTGGCTGTGGCCCATTTCGGTGTTCGACGGCTTCAAGGACCCCGATAACGCTGACATCAACTATTTCTACCCCACCAACGACCTGGTGACGGGCCCCGACATCCTGTTTTTCTGGGTGGCCCGCATGATTATGGCTGGGTTGGAGTACCGCAAGGAAGTGCCCTTCCGCAACGTGTACCTCACCGGCATCGTGCGCGACACCCAGGGCCGTAAGATGAGCAAGCAGCTCGGCAACTCGCCCGACCCGCTCGACCTGATCAAGCAGTTCGGCGCCGACGGCGTGCGGACCGGGATGCTGTTCTCGGCCCCGGCCGGCAACGACCTGCTCTACGATGAGAAGCTGGTGGAGCAGGGCCGTAACTTCTCCAACAAGCTCTGGAATGCCTTCCGCCTCACCCAGGGCTGGGAAGTGGACGCCACATTGCCCTTCGTGAATGAAAAAGCGGTGGAGTGGTTTTCGGCCCGGCTGCAGGCTACCATTACGGAGCTGGACGAGCATTTCGGGAAGTTCCGGATTTCGGACGCCCTGATGACCGTCTACAAGCTGGTGTGGGACGACTTCTGCTCGTTCTACCTCGAAATGGTGAAGCCCGCCTACCAGGCTCCGATTGATGCCGAGACGCTCCGGCACACTACCGGCTTCCTCGAAACCCTGCTCAAGCTGCTGCACCCGTTTATGCCTTTCATCACGGAGGAAATCTGGCATGAGCTGGCCGCGCGGGGCCCCAAGGAATACGTGTGCGTAGCGGCCTGGCCCAAAGCCAAGCCCGCCGCCGGCGCTGCCGACCTGGTTGCCCGCATGAGTAAGGCTCTCGACATCGTGGCCGGCGTGCGCGTCATCCGCAACCAGAAGGGCCTGGGCCCCAACAAGCCGCTGACCCTGGCTGCTAAAACCGACGACGCCAGCCTGCTGACCGACTACGATGGCGTCATCCGCAAGCTGGCCGCCCTCACCGACATCAGCGTGGTAGACGCAGCCCCGGCCGCTTCCGTAGGTTTCGTATCGGGCGGGGTGGAGTTCTTCGTGCCGCTGGAAGGTCAGATTGACCTCGGCGCCGAGAAGGAGCGCCTCGAAAAGGAAGTGGAGTACGCCCGCGGCTTCCGCGACTCGGTGCTGAAAAAGCTTTCGAACGAGAAGTTCGTGGCCAATGCCAAGCCCGACGTGCTGGAGCGGGAGCGGCAGAAGCTGGCCGATGCCGAAGCCAAAATCACGGCGCTGGAGCAAGGTCTGGCGGCGCTGTAGTTAGAACCCCGGCTTTCGGATCAATGAAAGAGGCCGCCCCGGATGGGGTGGCCTCTTTGTTGCCCACCCGTTCACCGTTTCCTGCCTGCGGTACCTCAGATTGCTGCCAAACCCTTTACATTAGGGCCTCTCTACCCTCTTCGCGCAAGCTTATGAACCGACTTCAACCCTGGCTGACCGGCCTCTGCACGCTGGCGCTGAGCGTGGCCCAGGCCCAGACTTCCCCATCCGCAACCACTTCTGCCATGACCAAGCCCCCCGTGGCCGCCAGCAAGCCCAAGCCGCTGGCCTCGCCCTTCGGCACGCGCACCGACAACTACTACTGGCTCAACGAGCGCGAAAACCCCGAGGTGCTCAGCTACCTGAGCGCCGAAAACGCGTATTTCGAGCAGCAGATGGCCCCCGTCAAGGGGCTGGAGGAAAAGCTGTTTCAGGAAATAAAAGGCCGCATCAAGGAGCAGGATGAGTCGGTGCCCTACCGCGACAATGGCTACTTCTACTACACCCGCTACGAGCAGGGCGGCGAATACCCGATTTACTGCCGCAAAAAAGGCCGCCTGTCGGCACCGGAAGAAGTGCTGCTCAACGGCAACGAGATGGGCAAAGGCAAAACCTACTTCCAGATCGGCGGCTTCGCGGTGAGCGACGACAACCAGACCCTGGCCTACGCCGCCGACACGGTGAGCCGCCGCCTCTACACCCTGCGTTTCCGCAACCTGGCCACCGGCCAGCTCTACCCCGAAAAGATTGCCAACGCCAGCGGCGACGCTGTGTGGGCCACCGACCACCAGACGGTGTTCTACACCAAAAAAGACCCCGCCACGCTGCTGCCCTACCGGGTGTACCGCCACACCCTCGGCACCGACCCCAAGCAGGATGTGCTGGTGTATGAGGAGAAGGACAACACCTACTACACCGGCGTGAGCCGCTCCAAGTCGCGCAAGTACATCTTCCTGCACATGGGCAGCACCATGTCGTCGGAAACCCGGTTTCTGGAGGCCGCCAAGCCAATGGAGGCGTTTAAGATGTTTCTGCCCCGCGAAGCCGACCACCTCTACGACGTCGAACACTTCGGCAACGACTTCTACGTGCGCTCCAACGCCGGGGCCCCCAACTTCCGCCTGCTGAAAACGCCCGTGGCCAATACGGCGAAGGCGGCGTGGCAGGAAGTGATTCCGCACCGTAAGAACGTGTTCCTGGAAAACATGGAGTTGTTCAAGGACTACCTGGTGCTGGGCGAGCGAAAAGAGGGCCTGCTGCAGCTGCGCGTCATCCGCTGGAAGGACAAGCAGGAGCACTACCTCAACTTCGGTGAGCCCACCTACACGGCCTTCGTCAGCGTGAACCCCGAGTTTGATACGCCCGTGCTGCGCTACGGCTACTCCTCACTCACCACGCCCACCTCCACCTACGACTACGACATGACGGCCCGCACCCGGCAGCTGCTGAAGGAGCAGACCGTGCTGGGCGGGTTCAAAAAGGAAGACTACGTGACCGAGCGCGCCTACGCCACGGCCATCGACGGCACCAAAATTCCCATGTCCATCGTCTACAAGAAGGGCTTTAAAAAGGACGGCAGCGCCCCGCTGCTGCAGTACGCCTACGGCTCCTACGGCTACTCCACGGATGCCACTTTCAGCGCCGCCCGTTTGAGTCTGCTCGACCGGGGTTTTGCCTACGTGATCTGCCACATCCGGGGTGGGCAGGAAATGGGCCGGCAGTGGTACGAGGACGGCAAGAAGCTCAAGAAGAAAAACACCTTCACCGACTTCACGGACTGCTCCCGCTTCCTCATCGACCAGAAATTTACCTCCGCGCAGAAGCTCTTCGCCATGGGCGGCTCGGCCGGCGGCCTGCTGATGGGGGCCGTGGTGAACCTGCACCCCGAGTACTATAAGGGCGTAGTAGCCGCCGTGCCCTTCGTGGACGTGGTGACGACGATGATGGACTCCAGCATTCCGCTCACCACCGGCGAGTACGACGAGTGGGGCAACCCCAACCAGAAGGAGTACTACGACTACATGCTGTCCTACTCGCCCTACGACCAGGTGAAGGCCCAGGCTTACCCCAACATGCTCGTCACCACCGGCCTGCACGACTCGCAGGTGCAGTATTTCGAGCCCGCCAAGTGGGTGGCCAAGCTGCGTACCGTGAAGACCGACAACCACCTGCTGCTGCTCCACACCGATATGGCCGCCGGCCACGGCGGGGCCTCGGGCCGCTTCAAATCCATCAACGACGTAGCCCGGCAGTTTGCCTTCATGCTGCTGCTGCTCGGCGTGAAAGCATAGTAGCCGGCTTTTCAGCTCAGCAAAAACGCCCCGTCATGTTGTATGACGGGGCGTTTTTGGTATTTGGGTAGCTATCCGGGGCAGCGGCTCCTGTTAGCGCGACCGGGTGGTGTCGGCGGGCAGGTCGCCGCGGGGCACGGTGCCGTTGGCTTTCATCTGGAGCTGGAAGGTTACCTGCTCGCAGTCGGTGAAGCGCTGCTGCGACACTTTCAGCGCTTCTTCCAGCCGGGTAACCTGCTGGTAGAGGTAGAGGATCAGGCCCAGGGAAATAAGCAGGGCAACGAGGGAAAGCGCGTTTTTCATGGGGAAAGCAAAAGGCAAAAAAGAACGTCATGCCGGGCGAAGCCGAGGCATGACGTTCCGGAAGGAGGGCCTGAACGCAGCCTAGATAGCCGTGTTCGGGTCGAACTGCTCGAGGTAGTCGGCAACCTTGCGCACGAACATGCCGCCCAGCGAACCGTCGACGACGCGGTGGTCGTAGGAGTGGGAGAGGAACATGAAGTGACGCACGCCAATCAGGTCACCCTGAGGGGTTTCTATCACGGCCGGCTTCTTCTTGATGGCCCCCACCGCCATGATGGCTACCTGCGGCTGCATGATGATGGGCGTGCCCATCACGTTGCCGAACGAGCCCACGTTGGACAGCGTGTAGGTGCCGCCTTCGAGGTCTTCGGGCTTGAGCTTGTTGGCCCGGGCCCGGGTGGCCAGGTCGTTCATCTTCTTGCTCAGCCCGTTCAGGTTGAGCTGGTCGGCGTTGTGAATCACCGGCACGATGAGGTTGCCGGAAGGCAATGCCACGGCCACGCCGATGTTGATGTCGCGCTTCTTGATGATGTAGTCGCCGTCGATAGAAACGTTGATCAGCGGGAAATCCTGGATGGCGCGGGCAATGGCCTGGATGAAGATGGGCGTGAAGGTGAGGTTTTCGCCCTCGCGCTTCTTGTAAGCGTCCTTGTGCTTGTTGCGCCAGTTCACGATGTCCGTCACGTCGGCTTCCACAAAGGAAGTAACGTGGGGCGAAATACGCACCGAGTCGACCATGCGCTGGGCAATCATCTTGCGCATGCGGTCCATCTCAATCAGTTCCTGCCCGCCGCTCACCGAGGGCATCGGCTTGTTGTTGGGGACCTGGGGGGTTGAGGCCTTGGGAGCCTGAACTGCGGTTGGGGACTGGACTGCGGCCGGGGCGGCCGGCTGGGGTTGAGCGGCGGGGCTGGCGGCCTGCGGCTGTGCGCTTGCAGTGGTTCCCAGCGGCTGCTTACCGCCGGCTACGTAGTCGAGGATGTCTTTCTTGGTCACGCGGCCTTCGCTGCCGGTACCGGGCAGGAATTCCAGGTCGGCCATCGAAATGCCTTCCTCGCGGGCGATGCTGAGTACCAGCGGGGAGTAGAAGCGGCCGGGCTGGGCTACGGCCAGACGGCTGGCGGCCTGTGGGTCGTGCTGCTCGGCCAGGTAGGGAACTTCGGTCGCAGGGGCGGCCCCGTTCACGGCGGGCGCGGCCTGCGGGGTGGCGGGAGCGGCGGCCGGAGCCGAAGCGCCGGCAGCCGCCGCGTCGGTTTCGACAATGGCGATGGGCGCACCCACGGCTACCACTTCACCTTCCTGCACCAGAATCTCCTGCAACACGCCGGCGTAGATGGCGGGCACTTCGGTATCTACTTTATCGGTAGCCACTTCCAGCACCGATTCGTCCTGCTCAATGGCGTCGCCAACTTGCTTGAGCCATTTCAGGACGGTGCCTTCCATAATGCTTTCGCCCATCTTGGGCATCACCATTTCCACTCGTGCCATGCGGTAGTTTCTTGGGTTGGGATTGTTGGGTGGGGAGTTTAGTGCCGCAAAGGTAGCAGAAAGCCGCAAGCGGAGCGCCCCGCAAGGCGAAAGGATCCGTGGCCGTCGGTGAAATGAGCCGGAAAACGACGGGCCTTACCCGCGGGTAGCTGCTGCCGGCAAAACTTTATTCCGTTGGCAAACTCAGCCGCAGCAGGTTCAGCACCGAGCTGGTGGCGTATTCGATGTTGAGCTGCCGGCCCCGGTTGAAGCTGATCTTGCGGGTGATGGTCTGGTGGGCGTCGGCGTAGGCCAGCCAGAAGGTGCCCACGGGCTTTTCGTCGGTGCCGCCATCGGGGCCGGCCACGCCACTGGTAGCCAGGGCCACGTCCACGCCCAGGCGCTGGCGGGCGCCTTCGGCCATCTGGCGCACCACTTCCTCGCTCACGGCGCCATGTGCAGCCAAGGTTTCAGGCAGCACTCCCAGCTCTTTGATTTTGACGTTGTTATGATAGGAAACGATGCTACCCAGAAAGTAGTGGGAGCTGCCCGGTACGCTGGTGAGCTTGTGAGCCACGTAGCCGCCGGTGCAGCTCTCGGCGGTGCCAATGGTAAGGCCCCGCTCGGCCAGCAGCCGGCCTACGGCCTGCTCCAGTGGAATGTCGGTTTCAGCGAAGACGTAGGTGCCCAGCTTCTCGCGCAGGACTGGCAGCAACGCTTCCATGCGGCCGCGCAGGTTGGGCTGGCCGTCGGCCTGGCCGGTCAGGCGCAGGCGCACGGCCCCCAGCGAAGGCAGGTAAGCCAGCTTGATATTGGCCGGCAGCGCGTGTTCCCAATCGGCAATCAGCTCGGCCAGAAACGACTCGCCCAGGCCCACAGTCTGAATAACGATATGCTCGATGGGCGGTACCTGGAAGTGGCGGGCCAGGCGGGGCAGCACGGTGTCGGTCATCATGCGCTTCATCTCGAAGGGCACGCCGGGCATGCTCACGAACACCGTGCCCTGGTCGTCGAACCACATGCCTGGCGCGGTACCTACGGCGTTGCGGATGGGTACGCAGGTGGCGGGCAGAAAGGCCTGCTGGCGGTTCACCTCCAGCATGGGCCGGTTGAAGCGGGCGAAGATGCCCTCCACGTCGCGCAGGGCGGCCTCGTTGAGGACGAGCTCGGTGCCGAAGTACTCGGTGAGGATGTGCTTGGTCAGGTCGTCCCTGGTGGGGCCCAGGCCGCCGGTGGTCAGCACCAGGTCGGCGCGGGTGCGGGCCAGGTCCAGGGCCGCCACGATTTCGTCGGCGCGGTCCGACACGCTGGTAATCTGCCGGACCCGAATCCCGAGCTTGCCCAGCTCCTGCCCCAGAAAGGCCGAGTTGGTATCGATTACCTGTCCGTAGAGTAGCTCGTCGCCGATGGTGATGATTTCCGCGTGGGGCAGCTTAGGCATGGGGCTCGGGTTAGGAAGGAGGAGGATTTTGGTGCAATTTGTGCCCTTGAGCGAATAAGACCACCACACCGGGCGTCTAGTTTCCGTTTTTTTTATGACCATGACTCGTTTCCGCCTCCTCGTAGCCGCTGCGGCCCTCTCGCTGGCCGGGGCTTTCACCACCCAGGCCCAGACCAAGAGGATTACGACCACCCAAAAGAAAACCGTGGCCAAAAAGCCCGTGGCCAAGAAAGTGGCCGCCAGGCCCGTGACCAAGACGACGGTGAAAACCACCGTGCCGGTCGTGCCGGTGCTGCCCGCCCTTACTGCCGCCGACGCCAGCTCGGCCCTGCACGAGGCCCTGACCACCAGCGTGGCCAACGCCGTGGCTACCGGCGGAGCCGCCGACGGCTTCAACGCCAACGCCGACATTCGCCTGGCCACGCCCCCCGAGGCCGAGCTGGTCTCGACCACCCTACGCACGCTGCGGCTGGGGGCTTTGGTCGATAACTTCGAGGTGGCCCTGAACCGGGCGGCCGAGTCGGCTGCGGCCCAGGCCAAGCCTATCTTCGTGAATGCCATCCAGAACATCACCTTCACCGACGCGCTGGGGTTGCTGACCACCCGCGAACCGGATGCGGCCACTGTGTACCTGCACGAGAAAACGGAACCCCAGCTGCTGGCAGCCTTCACGCCCGTCTTGCAGCAGTCGCTGGAGCAGACGGGCGCGGTGAAGCTCTACGCCGACATGGTGGCCCGCTACAACAAGATTCCGCTGGTCACCAAGCTCAACCCCAGCCTGACGCCCTATGCCACCCAGCAGACGGTGAACGGCCTGTTCGCCCTGATTGCGGCGGAGGAAGGCCGCATCCGGATGAATCCCGCCGCCCGCACCTCCGAACTGCTCAACCGTACCTTCGGCCGCAAATAAGGTGGATGGCTGAAGAGCCTCCCCGTTTTACCGCACTGGTCCGAAAAGCCCCGCCGGCTTTCCGGACCAGTTTGCTTTTCGGGCAGCCCGGTTTTTTGGTCCGGTTTCTGTCTAAGGGGCTTTACCGGCCGCGTTAGCGGGTCTGGTTTACTGCTTCCGGCTATGCAACTACTCCGCTATTCTCTGCTCCTGACGGCCCTGCTGGGAATGCACCCCGGTGCTTCGGCCCAGATTTTCCGGCTCCCCAAAATCGGCGACATCCGGCTGCCCAAGCCGCGTACGACGACCACGACCACCACGCCCGGAGGGAAAGTAAGTCAGAACGAAGCGGCCCTGGGCCTCAGGGAAGCGCTGACCCAGGGCATTTCGAAAGGAGCCGACCAGGCTTCCCGGCAGGACGGCTTCTACCTCAACAAGCTTATCCGCATTCCTTTCCCGCCCGATGCCCAACGGGTGGCTTCCACGCTCCGCGCTATTGGTCTGGGCTCCGAGGTCGACCGGTTTGAGCTGTCGTTGAACCGTGGAGCCGAAGATGCCGCCCGGAGCGCCAAGCCTATTTTCATATCCGCCATCAAGAGCCTGACCTTCAGTGACGTATGGGGTATCCTGACGGGGCAGCAGGATGCCGCGACCAACTACCTCAGGCGTACCACCACCGCCCAGCTCACCACGGCCTTCAAGCCTATCATGCAGCAGTCATTGGATAAGGTGAGCGCTACCCAGTACTATACCGGCCTGGTAACGCGCTACAACCAGCTACCAATGGTGAAGCAGGTGAACCCCGACCTGAACCAGTACGCCACGGAAAAAGCCATCGGCGGCCTGTTCACCCTCATTGCCCAGGAAGAAGCCAACATCCGCGAAAACCCCGTCGCCCGCACTACCCAGATTCTGCGCCGCGTATTTGGCGGTTAGGGCTTAGAGTTTAATCCTTTAGAAGCAGCTCTGTTATCCTGAGCAAAGCGAAGGACCTCATTACTCTATAACGAGTCGCATCAACGATTTTCGTTCTGGAGTGATAAGGTCCTTCGCTGTGCTCAGGATAGCAGGGCTGGTTCCCGGCTCTCCGCTAACTGATGCCTAGTAGGCGTCGTCGTCGTAGCGACCTTTGCTGCGGCCGCGGCTGGTGTAGGTGCTGTCCTCATCCTCGTCGTCGGCGAAATCGTCGTCCTCGTCGTCGAGGCTGGAGAAGCCGCGGTTGGCGTCGGGGTCTTCGGCGGCCTCGGCGGTGGTGAATTCTTCCTCCGTCAGGGTGGCCAGGTCCAGGGCCTCATCGTGGGAAGAGCCCGTATCGCGCCACATCAGGTAGTCGGCATACTTGGCCGAGAGCCGGTCTTCGGAAGTACCGCGGGTAGCGCTGCCGCCGGATTTGGCGAAGTTGTCCAGCTCGTCGTCATCACCGAGCAGGTCGTCGTCTTCAAAGTCGTCGTGTTCTTTCATGGCCGGGTCAGGGCAGTAAGGGGGGAAGGATGGAGAAGGCCAAGGCCGCGTTTTCGGCTGCAAAGATACGGCGGAAGCACTTGGGGGTTTATTGCGGAGGGGAAAATTAGTTGCCGACCCCGGCTGAAAATTTCCTTCAGGCCGACAGCTCCAGCCGGCGGTAAACTTCCGCCAGCGGCAGCTCCAGGCCCAGCGCGGGCAGGGGCAGCACGGCGTCAAGGCCCTGGTACTCCTGAAACAGCCAGCTGCCGGCGGCCGCCCGCGAGTAAACGGCAATGCTCACGCGCTGGCTGTCCACCAGCACGTACTGCTGCAGGCTGGGAATGCTCTTGTAGAGCAGGAACTTACTGCTCCGGTCGCCCTTCGCAGTGCTTTTCGACAGCACTTCCACCAGCACTACCGGGTTGAGCAGCGTATCGAGGTAAGCCTCGTCCAGGTACTCTTCCTCCCCGCACACCACCGACACGTCGGGGTAGGTGTACAGGCCGTTGGCGGCTACGTGGACGCGCATATCGCTCGGAAACACGCTGCACCGGTCTCCAATGCGGCTGCCCAGGCTGATAATCAGGTTTGAAACCAGCAGATTGTGCGCCCGGCTGGCCCCGGACATGGCAAAAACTTCCCCCTGGTAATAGAGGCTCTTGAATTCGGCGTCCCGTTCGGTGGCCAGATACTCTTCGGGCGTGATGTAGGGCTTGGGCTGAGCGGACATAGGCGTAGGGGTTTAGCCAAAAATACGCAGCCGCCACGACAATAACCGCTCCTTACCGGGCCGCCTGGGCCCCAAAATCGGTGACGCTGAGCTGCCGGGCGCAGAAGTCGTATTCCTCCGGCACGTTGGAGCTCACCAGCACCAGGCGGCCGGGCGCGGTGGCGTGCACGTGTTCCCGGTACCAATCCACGCCGGTGCGGTCGAGGTTGGTGGTGGGCTCGTCGAGCAGCAGGAGCGGAGTCGCGGCGTAGAGCGCCAGAGCCAGTTTCAGGCGCTGCTTCATGCCGCTGGAGAAGTCGCGGATCAGCTTATGGCGCGATTTCTCCAGGTACATCAGCTCGATGAGGTTGTGGGCGCTGAGACCGGGGCGCAGGGGCTTGAAGCGGGTATGGAACTGCAGCAGCTCGGTCAGGGTGAGCTCCTCAATCAGCTCCAGGTAAGGGGCGCAGTAGGCCAGCAGGGGCGGCACGTCTTCCACCGGCACGGCGCGGCCGGCCAGCGAGTAGGTGAGCGTACCTTCAGACGACAGCAGCTGGCCGGAAAGCGTGTTGAGCAGGGTACTTTTGCCCGAGCCGTTGGGCCCCAGAATAGCCGTGGCGGTGCCGGGCTCAAACACGTGGGTCAGGCCCCGGAAGATCCACTCCCGCTGGTAGCGTTTGCCCAGCCCGCTGACTTCGATCCGCACGCAGCTAGTCGGCGCTGCTGCCGTTGCGGGAGTAGCCTTTAATCACGCCCCGGCCCGAGTTGCGCACGAAGTTGACTACCTCATCGCGCTCGGGCGAAGGCAGCAGCTCCAGCTCAATCTTATCCAGGGCGTCGTTGTTGTTGAGGCCACTCAGGAACAGCAGCCGGTAAAGCTGCTGAATCTCGCTGATTTTGGGGTCGGAGAAGCCGCGGCGGCGCAGCCCGATGGAGTTGATACCGCTGTAGGTGAGCGGCTCGCGGCCGGCCTTCACGAAGGGCGGCACGTCTTTCCGGATCAGGGAGCCGCCCGAAATCATGGCGTGCTGGCCTACTTTCACAAACTGATGTACGGCCGAAGTACCGCCGATGATGGCGTAGTCGCCGATTTCGACGTGGCCGGCCAGCTGCACGCCGTTGGCCAGCACGCAGTGGTTGCCGATGATGCAGTCGTGGGCGACGTGCACGTAAGCCATGAGCAGGCAGTTTGCCCCCACCACCGTTTTGAGCCGGTCGACGGTGCCGCGGTTCACGGTCACGCACTCCCGGATCACGGTGTTGTCGCCGATGATGACGATGGTTTTCTCGCCGGCGAACTTCAGATCCTGGGGCATGGCGGCAATAACGGCGCCGGGGAAAATCTTGCAGTTCCTGCCAATCCGGGCCCCCGACATGATGGTCACGTTGGGGCCGATCCAAGTGCCTTCCCCGATTTCAACGTCCTTGTCGATGGTCGTAAAGGGTTCGACAACGACATTCTGCGCAATCTTGGCTTCGGGGTGGATATAGGCGAGCGGCTGGTTCATTCTTATGATTAATTAGTAATTAAGAATTAATAATTAAGAATTTGGTCGATCTGCAAAGGCGCAAAGCCGGCCAATTATTCATTCTTAATTACTAATTACTAATTGGAAGCTATGCTTCCTTCCGGACGATGGCGGCACTCATTTCGGCTTCCATCACCACTTTGCCGTTCACGAAGGCCTGGCCTTTCATCTTAGCAATGCCCCGCTTTACCGGAGCTAACAAGGCACAGCGGAAAATGATTGTGTCGCCGGGCTTCACCATTTTGCGGAAGCGGCAGTTTTCGATGCCGATGAAGTAGGGCGTGTAGTTCTCCGGGTCGGGCACGGTATTGAGCACCAGAATGCCGCCGGTCTGGGCCATGGCCTCCACCTGCAGCACGCCCGGAAAAACGGGGTTGCCGGGGTAGTGACCCTGGAAGAAAGGCTCGTTCATCGTCACGTTCTTGATGCTCGTAACGGTGGTCGAGTCGAGGTGAATGACCTTGTCGATCAGCAGGAAGGGGTAGCGGTGGGGCAGCACCTGCATGATCTGGTTGATGTCCATCACCGGCGTGCGGGCCGGGTCGTAAGTCGGCACCGCGGCGGCATTGGCCTCCATCATCTTCTTCTTGATCTTCTTGGCGAAGGCCACGTTGGCCGCGTGGCCGGGCCGGGCCGCCAGAATCTGACCCTTCAGGGGCCGGCCCACCAGGGCCAGGTCGCCCACGAGGTCGAGCAGCTTGTGGCGGGCGGGCTCGTTTTTGTAGCGCAGGTCGACGTTGTTCAGGATGCCTTCCTTTTTCACCGCCACCTTGGGCTTGCCCAGCATGGTGGCCAGGTCGGTCAGCTCCTCGTCGCTCACCACGCGGTCGACCACCACAATGGCATTGCTCAGGTCGCCGCCCTTAATGAGGTTCTGCTTATACAACGCTTCCAGCTCGTGCAGAAAGCAGAACGTCCGCGACGAGGATATTTCGGCGGCGAACTGCGAGATATCGGTCAGCGAAGCGTGCTGGGAGCCCAGAACCGGCGAGTTATAGTCCACCATCACCGTGAGGCGGTAGTCGTTGAGCGGCAGCACGGCAATTTCCACGGCCCGGTCGTTGTCCAGGTAGCGGATTTCCTCGGGAATCTCGTAGTAGTTGCGCAGCGCGTTCTGTTCTTCGAGGCCCGCCTCCATAATGGCCTTGATGAACTCGAACGACGAGCCATCCATGATGGGCGGCTCGGGGCCGTCGAGCTGAATCATCACGTTGTCGAGCTGCAGGCCCACCAAAGCGGCCAGGGTATGCTCCACGGTATTCACGCGGGCGCCGTTCTGCTCAATGGTGGTGCCGCGGCTCAGGTCTACCACATTATCTACGTCGGCATCCACGATGGGCTGACCGGGCAGGTCGATCCGCTGAAATTTGTAGCCGTGGTTGACCGGGGCGGGGCAGAAGGTCATGTTGGCCGTGACGCCGGTGTGCAGCCCAATACCGCTCACGGTCACGGGGGCCTTAATCGTGTGTTGCTTGTCGTTCATTTCTGGAGTTGTCAGTTACCAGATATCAGTTGCCAGTTGCGTGTTGCCAGTTGCCAGGTTTGTCATTGAACGAACTGGCAACTGGCAACACGCAACTGGCAACTGATACCTGGCAACTCAAAAGGACTGCAAAGCTAGGACTTTTCCGGCGTCTGCTGCTTATTCTCCAATTCACTCAGGCGGCGCTCCAGCTCCGGCAGGTGGCGGAAAACGGCGTTGGCCCGCAAACTATCGCGCAAACTGAAGGCCGGGGAGCCCTGCAGCAGAATGCCTTCCTTCTTCGTCGACTTGCCCACGCCCGACTGCGCCGTGACGGTAGTCCGATTGGCCAGGCTGATATGGCCGCCAATACCTACCTGCCCCGCTATCACGCAGCAGTCGCCGATTTTGGTGGAGCCCGCAATGCCGGTCTGGGCCGCTACCACCGTGTGCCGCCCGATTTCCACGTTGTGGGCAATCTGGACGAGGTTGTCAATCTTGGCGCCTTCGCGGATAATGGTTGAGCCCATGGTGGCGCAGTCGATGGTAGCGTTGGCGCCCACGCTCACGTTGTCTTCGAGCACCACGTTGCCGATCTGCGGGATGGTGTGGTAGGAGCCGTCGGGCTGGGGGGCGAAGCCGAAGCCGTCGGAACCGATAACGGCGCCGGCGTGAATGATGCAGCGGGCCCCAATCACGGTTTCAGCGTAGATCTTGGCCCCGGCGTAGACGATGGTGCCGTCACCAATCACGCACCGGTCGCCGATGTAGGCCTGGGGGAAGATGACCACGTCGCGGCCGATGCGGCAGTTGTCGCCGATGTAGGAAAACGCGCCGCGGTAGTGGTTATCGCCGATTTCGGAATTGGTGCCCATAAAGGCCGGCTCTTCCACGCCCCGCTTGCCCGTGCGGCTGGCCTGCTGGTAGAACTCCAGCAGGGTGGTGAAGCTGGTGTAAGGGTCATCTACGCGGATCAGGGCGGCGGCCACCGGCTTGTGCAGCACCTGCGTGCGGCTCACGATGACGGCCGACGCGCCCGTGGTGTACAGGTACGGCTCGTACCTGGCATTGGCCAGAAATGACAAAGCGCCGGGCTGGGCTTCCTCAATTTTTGCTAACCGGTCGATGCGTTGCGAAGCGTCGCCTTCGACTGCGCCGCGGAGTACTTCCGCAATCTGGCCTACGGTAAATTCCATGGGGCAAAAGTAGCGGATGGTTTTTGGTTTTTGGTTTTTGGTTGTTTGGTACAAAGCTAGAACGTTGCTGCATTGAACTTAAGCCCGGGCCGGCCTACCCAAAAACCACCAACCAAAAACCAAAAACCAGCTCAACTAGCAATTTCCTTGGGGTAGCAGATGTAGTGTTTCTCCACGCGCTGGCCCAGGGCGCGGATGTTGGGCAGGTCGGAGGCTTCGGCCACGTTCACCACCCGGCCGCCTTTGGTCAGCACCTCAATGGCGTCCTTGCCGTCGGCATCGTAGGCGTTGTTGCTGATGCGGCCGGTGAGCATGAGCTGGCTGGCATCCTGGGGCGAGAGGCCGAACTTCTCGGCAATGAGCTCGATAACGCCCAGGCGCAGGTCGTCGTCGAACGGGTCGGTCTGGAGGATGATCTTGAACAGCTTGCGGTCCAGGATGCAGCGCGACATGTAGCTGAGCACTTTGTCGGGGTTGGTGGCCCACATTTTCACGGCGCTCCACACGTCGGAGTCGTCGAGCTGCACGAAGCGCTGTAAGATCGTGTCGTCCTGTTCGAAGTCGAGGATGCTGACGGGCTTCGAAAGGAAGAAGTGTAGGTCGGGGGAAGCGGGCACCTCGTGGCCGGCGCGCACCAGGTCGCGGGCCCGCTGGATGATGCGGATAATCATCTGCTCGGCGCTGGTCACGGTTTTGTGCAGGTACACCTGCCAGTACATCAGCCGGCGGCTCACCAGGAAGTTCTCGATGCTGTACACGGCTTTTTCCTCCAGCACCAGCTTTTCCTCCACCACCGTCAGCATTTTGATGAGGCGGTCGGCGCCGGGGCGGCCTTCCTGCACGCCGGTGTAGAAGGAGTCGCGGTTCAGGTAGTCGAGCCGGTCCATGTCGAGCTGGCTGCTTACGAGCTGGTGGAAGAACGGCCGCTCGTACGTGCCCTGAAAGATGCGGATGGCCAGATCGAGGCGGCCCTCGTGCTCGACGTTGAGCTTCTGCATCAGGTAGAGGCTGAGCTGCTCGTGGGGCACTTCGTGGAAAATGGCGGTTTCCAGGGCGTGGGAGAGGGGCCCATGGCCAATGTCGTGCAGCAGAATGGCAATCAGGGCCGCTTCGCCTTCCCTGGCCGAAATCTTCACGCCCTTATCCTTGAGCGTGCGCAGGGCCAGCGTCATCAGGTGCATGGCGCCCAGGGCGTGGTGGAAGCGCGTGTGCAGGGCCCCGGGATACACGAAGCCGGTGAGGCCGAGCTGCTGAATCCGGCGCAGGCGCTGGAAATAGGGGTGCTCAATGAGGTCGAACAGCAACTCGGTGGGGATGGTGACGAAGCCGTACACCGGGTCGTTGAAGATTTTCTTTTTGTTCATTGGGGTCTTAAGGTCTTGGGGGCTTGGGGACTTGGGGACTTGGGTCTTGGATATCAGAACGACATCCAAGACCCCAAGATCCTAAGCCCCCAAGTCCCTCAACTTTACTTTCTGATAATAGGCCGACGGCATTTTGCGTAGGCGTACTACGTCGGCCAATAAGGCTTCGGCGGTTTCCGTGGGTAAATAATTGAGGCCCTGGGCCAGTAGAATCTGGGATTCCAGCTCACTGGCTGAGCCCATGGCAATGGTCAGGAAGCGCAACAGGTCCGGGACCGTCCGGCGGCCGCCGCCTTCGGCAATGTTGGGCGGCCCCGAAGCGGCCGAGCGGCGTAGCTGGCTGGTCAGGCCGAACAGCTCTTCTGTCGGAAAGCGGCGCATCAGGGCGGTAGACCTTCAGGGTCAGCTCAGGGCCTTCCTGCCAGATGCGCAGCTTGCGAAAGTCGAACATAAAGACCGTAAAACAGGTAAATGAACTCGCCGCACTGCAACCCGCGGCAAGTTGCGCTGTATCTTATTCAGCCGAATATCGGTAAAGCTAGTTGCTTTGCCGCAGCATTGCGGCGCATTCACGGCGTTTTACCGTCGGTCAAACGTGGCTGGCAAAAGAAAACCGCCCGGTCATCGTTACCAGCCGGCAAGCCATTATTTCAAATTCCTCATAGGGTGAGGTCGGACGAGAAAATCCAAGATCCTAAGCCCCAACCCCCCAAGACCCCACCATGCAGCGCTACTCCATTCTTTGGGCCGATGATGAAATCGACCTGCTCAAGCCGCACATTCTCTTCCTGACCGAAAAAGGCTACGACGTCACCGGCGTCAATTCCGGGGCCGACGCCATCGAGCAGGTGCAGGAGCAGAACTTCGACATCGTATTCCTCGACGAGAACATGCCCGGCCTTTCGGGCCTGCAAACCCTGACCGAAATCAAGGCCGTCAAGCCTACGCTGCCGGTCATCATGATTACCAAGAGTGAGGAAGAGCACATCATGGAGGACGCCATCGGCTCCAAGATTGCCGATTACCTCATCAAGCCCGTCAACCCGAATCAGATTCTGCTTTCGGTGAAAAAGGTGCTCGACAACAAGCGCCTGATTTCGGAGAAGACCAACAGCAGCTACCAGCGCGACTTCCGCCAGCTCGGCATGCAGCTCGGCGACCGGCTCAGCCCCTCGGAGTGGGCCGACGTGTACAAGAAGCTGGTGTACTGGGAGCTGGAAATCGACGAAACCGAGGGCAAGAGCATGGCTGAGGTTTTCAACATGCAGAAGGACGAGGCCAACAACTACTTCTCCAAGTTCATCATGGAGAACTACGAGGAGTGGGTGAACAAGGAAGTCGACGACGCCCCGCTGATGTCGCACGAGCTGTTTCAGAAGCGCGTGTTCCCGCTGCTCAAGGAAACCGGCGACACGCCCGTCTACTTCCTGCTCATCGACAACCTACGCTACGACCAGTGGAAAACGCTGGAGCCCATCATCGCCGAGCTGTTTACCGTGGATCAGGAGGAAATGTACTATTCCATTCTGCCCACCACCACGGCCTACGCCCGCAATGCCATCTTCTCGGGCATGATGCCCGGCGACATCCAGAAAAAATATCCTAACCTGTGGGTGACGGACGACGACGACGAAGGCAAGAACCTGAACGAGGCCGAGTTCATGGAAATCATGTTCCAGAAGGCCAATCAGAAGCACAAGTTCAGCTACCACAAAGTCACGAACCTGCAGGCCGGCAAGGATCTGGTGGGCAAGATGAGCAACCTGCACAACAATTATAAGTGCAACGTCATCGTCTACAACTTCGTGGACATGCTCAGCCACGCCCGCACCGACATGGCCATGATCCGGGAGCTGGCCGCCGATGAATCAGCGTACCGCAGCATCACCAAGTCGTGGTTTCTGCACTCGCCGCTGTACGAAATCATCCAGCAGATTGCCGAGAAGAAGGGCAAGATGATTATCACCACCGACCACGGCACGATCCGGGTGAAGCGCCCGTTCAAGATCGTGGGCGACCGGAACACCAACACCAACCTGCGCTATAAGCACGGCAAAAACCTGGGCTTCACCGACAAGGACGTGTACGTGGTGCGCAAGCCGGAGCGCATCTTTTTGCCCCGCGAAAACGTGAGCACCGCCTACGTCTTCACCCTGGGCGACTATTTCTTCGCCTACCCCAACAACTACAACTACTACGTGAACTACTACAAGGACACGTTCCAGCACGGCGGCATCTCCCTGGAGGAGGTCATTATCCCGTACATCACGCTGAGCCCGAAAGGGTAGTAGACTTGTCATTGCGAGGAACGAAGCAATCCGTCCTGAGCAATGCGCCAAGCGTTGATTACAACAAAAGCGGCGGGTTTCTTCGGAAGCCCGCCGCTTTTGTTGGTGTTGTCGCTCGGCTATGCCGAGTGACAGCTACGTTTGAGCAGCTGTACTGCGAATTATCCCGCGCCACATACTCTAGTACATTCTCCTCCCGGTGGCGCGGGATGCTTGCTACCTAGCCCCTCCGGCGTAGAAGTCACTCATCCCGCCCGCCGCCAGCAAAGCACTTCGAAAGCCACGGAACCCAAAACTGGTTTTAGCCGGCGCAGAATGGCTAAACTTGCGGGCTGAACCCCTTATTGCCATGCCCGTGACTACTATTTTGATTCCTGACCTGGCGGCGCTGCCCGAGGCGGCGGCGCAGGTGGTCCCGTTGCTCGGGGGCCATTCCATCGTGTTGTTTGAGGGCGAGATGGGGGCGGGCAAAACCACCTTCATCAAAGCCCTGTGCCGGCAGCTGGGCGTGGCCGACGACGTGAGCAGCCCCACCTTCGCGCTGGTCAACGAGTACCGCGATGCCCAGGATCAGCCCATCTACCACTTCGACTTCTACCGTCTCGACGACCCGCGGGAGGCCGTCAACATTGGCACGCAGGAGTACTTCGATTCTGGCTATCTTTGTCTGATAGAGTGGCCCAGCCGCATAGCAGCCCTGTTGCCGCCCGATTGTCTGCTCATCACCCTCACCGTCACTGGACCCTCTTCCAGGGAATTAGTAATTAGTAATTAGTAATGAAGAATTTCGCGGCCTTCCAATCAGGTGGCATAACCAGCTCATTATTAATTATTAATTATTAATTACTAATTAAACAAAATGCCCGAAGCCGTACCCCCCGGATTTGAGTCGCTGGCTACCAGCCGCGCCTACTTCACCCAGGAATCCATGCTGGCCGTGGAAACGCGTAAGCGCAAGCTGTTCATCGGGCTGCCGCGGGAAACCTCGCTCCAGGAAAACCGGATCTGCCTCACGCCCGAAGCCGTGAAGCACCTGGTACAGGAAGGCCACGAGGTGGTGATGGAAAGCGGGGCCGGGGAGCCCAGCAAGTACTCCGACCACGACTATTCGGAAGCCGGGGCCACCATTGCCTACTCCCAGAAGGAGGTCTACGAAGCCGACATCGTGCTGAAGGTAGCCCCGCCCACCCAGGCCGAAATCGAGTTCATGCGCTCGAATCAGACCCTGATTTCGGCGCTGCAGTTCGGCTCCCTCACCTCCGACTTTATCTCGGCCCTGACGCGTAAAAAGGTGAATGCCATCAGCTTCGAGCTGATCCGGGACCCCTCGGGGGCGCGGCCGGTGGTGCGGGCCATGAGTGAAATTGCGGGCTCTACCGTGATGCTCATTGCGGCCGAATACCTGGCCCGCTCCAACGAGGGCAAGGGCATTATTCTGGGCGGTATCACCGGCGTGCCGCCCTCGCAGGTCGTAATTCTGGGGGCCGGCACCGTGGCCGAGTACGCCGCCCGCGCCGCTACCGGGCTGGGGGCCGAGGTGAAGGTGTTCGACAACCACCTCTACAAGCTGCGCCGCCTCAAGCACAACCTGGGCACCATGATGCTCTACACCAGCACGCTCGATACGGTGGTGCTCAACCAGCAGATCCGCCGCGCCGACGTGGTGATTGGGGCGCTCAATGCCGAGGACGGCCGCATTCCGTTCATGGTGCCCGAAAGCGTGGTGGCCAGCATGGCCCCGGGCTCGGTTATCATCGACGTGAGCATCGACCAGGGCGGCTGCTTTGAAACCTCGGAGATGACCAGCCACAGCAAGCCCGTGTTCCGCAAGTACGACGTGGTGCACTACTGCGTGCCCAACATTGCCTCCCGCGTGCCGCGCACCGCTACCAACGCGCTGAGCAATATCTTCACGCCCATGCTGCAGGAAATCAGCCAGCACGGCGGCATCAACGAGGTGCTGTTTACCAACGAGCATTTCCGCGCCGGCGTGTATATCTACAAAGGCTCGCTCACCAATGCCGCCATTGCCAAGAAATTCAACATGCGGTATAAGGAGCTGAGTCTGATGATTGCCGTGCGGAACTAGGACCACGGATTCGGCCGGATTTTTCGGATTGGGCGGATTTTGGGGACGATTGGGTAAGTTTAGGAGCCTGCACTGTCGTGCGGGCTTCTATCGTTTGGTGGCTATGCGAATTACCCTCGGTTGCCTGCTTCTGCTTGGTAGTTTGGTTGGCTGCCACTCCGGCCCCGATCCGCGCCTGCTGCGCCTCAAGCTGCTGGCCGATACCCAGCAGCACAGCAACGACCGGGCGCTGCAGGAGGCTGAAAGAATGGTGCAGGGCTTGAAGTGGAGCGTAGCGCGAAATCACCAGCCGGCCCGTGACGTGGCGGTGCTGGACGAGGGTCGGGAAATTCTGCGGCGTACCAAAGCCTTGTCGGAGCGCCTGCGCCGGATGCGGGCAGCGATGCTGGAAAGCCTGGGCGGCGAATATGCCCCGTACGACCTGAACAGCCGTCCGGCCGTGACGGCCGCGCTGCTGACCCCTGGCACCGCACTGTACGCCGACAGCCTCTACGAGGAGTTGCGCAGCTTCACTACCTTCATGCAGCCGCTGGCCCCGGGCGTGGAGGTGACGCTGTGGCAGCTGCCGGGAGGTATGTCCGACCCCATACTGCCGTCTACCCCGGCCGGGTATCGTCAGTTCTATTTCCAGGACACTCCGGCCGCGGAAGTGCTGGCAGTACTGGCCCAGCAGGAAGCGGAAGTACTGCGCTTGGCCTTGGCCGCGCTCACCGTGCAAACGCAGAAAATTGGGTCCATCGACCTTATCTTCTTCCGCTTCGGAGCCCAGGCAGTACCCAAATCCGACACCGTGCGGGCCGGCGGCATCTACGCCGCCGACTTGCTGCTGGTGCAAGGCTACCGCCTTGATCGGAGCCTGCGCATGACCGCTAACGGGGACAGCATCCTGGTAGATTCCGACGGCCGGGGGCAGGTGCGCTTCCGAGTGCCAAGTGAGCTGCCGCCAGGCCGTAGCAGGGTGCAAGCGCACTGGGACGGGGCCATCAGAGCGCGGGTGCGGGGCGAGGATACCACCTTCCGCGTACGGGTGCCTTACACCATCGTGCGCTAACCAGCCACTGCGGCCGCCAGCATCAGCCCATTCCACGCATTCTGCCAAATCACGATTCTACTGGCTACAGTCGCACGGTTTTTTTGAAGTACAGAACAGCGGAATCGTAAAGTGCCGGACCAACTGGCTGCGGCTGCCTAGGTGCAGCGTGTCGTAGGTGTTCTGGATTGCGCCCTGCGGGGTGGGCCAGCAAATGCCTGGCGCAGCCAGACTGGCTTCGATAGGGATAGAAAGCCGGATTCGGCCAGCCGGGCCGAATCCGCGGAGCTGTAGAAGTGCTCGATGGCGCAGAAGCGGTTGTTGTGGTCTACTGCCACGTACATCACCAGCTTGCCGTGCCCGGCCGCAAAAGCCGATACCCAGGCCGGGCCCAGGCTTCGGCACAAACAGTGCAGCAGGTTGCGACGATGCCATTCGGGCGACACTGCCGGCCGGTTGCAGGGAGCCATTGTAGGCGTTTTATGGCCTGTTTGGGAACAACTGCCCAACAGCAGCAAACAAAGCAGAGCGGATAAGCGCATGGGCCCGGTAATTAGGCTGGAAAACAGCCGTTAATCCCGCATTCCGGCCACGAAATGCTGAACCTGGTGTGCTGAGGAATCATAAACCAGGGTATGAATATAGGGAAAGAAGGTGGCCGTGTACGCCACATTATTCTTCTCGGTAATCGTGATTGGGTGGCGAACCAGCTCACTATAATACTTCAAATGCCAGGCATCCAGTACGGGGAAAGGGGTGCGGGTAAAGGCCCGGTTCCACTCCGACTGCCTGATAAATTGCTTGTGCTGGAGCAGCGTCTCCCAAGCAGCCCGGTCCAGCCCGTAGGTGAAGTAGCCCCAGCTCATAAAGTCGGCCAGCGGATGGTCAATTCCCTTCCCCACGAAATGGGTGGCCGTAGCCGGTACCCCGGTGTTGAGGAAAAGCCGGTATAGCTCCGCCTTCTTGATAAGTAATGTGCAGGCACTCATGCCACACCCCACCAGGAAAAAAGACAGGCCGCCCAAAACTCTGGGCGGGAAGCTCAGTTGGCGCAGGGTGAGCTTGTTTAAACGGTAATGGAGGCGAGTCATTTCCCATCGATTAGCTGAGGTTCTCGCTTTCAGCCAGCAGCAGCGTTTTCCAGGCTTCCGGCAGCCGGCCTTCCAGCAGAAACTGCTGACCCAGCAGCGTCATGTGCTTCCTTTGCTCCGGCGCATTGTCCCGGTACTTGTTGAGCGTGTAGGCTACCAACGGCTCTTGGCGGAAGGCTTCGGTTTCGGCGGTAGTGGGCAGGGCCGAGGCTTCCAGGTTGCCCAGGCGGCCGAGGTTGTTGCCCGTCAGCAGGTCGGAGTTGCGGATGTGCTCGGGGAGCTGGTCGATGCCGATACCCAGGTTGCGGTTGGGCTTGGGCACTTCAAACAGGCTGCTGCCCGAGGCCCGGCAGTACCAGTCGCCGCCGAGGCGGGCAATGGCGTCGAGCTTAAAGGGGTCGATGCCGAGGCCGGAGGGCAGCACGATATCCTCGCGGAAGTGGGCCATAACGACCCGGCAAATGATCAGGTTGCCGGCGCCGTTGTTCTGGCCCAGCTCAATGACCTGCTCCACCACGCACTCGAAGGCGGCCGGGGCTTCAGCCACCCGCGGCGGCTTCACTTTCTGGCTGGGCATTTCAGTGAAACCGGCCTTCACGAATTCATTCACGCCTTTTTCATACTCGGTGCTGGCCAGCGACATCTGCTCGACCATGGCGTAGTCGCAGATGTGGATGACGACTTCGGGCACTTCGCGTACGTTTTGCAGGGTGTGCTTCTGGGAGTTGTCGCGCACCCGGTTGGCGGGCGAAAACACCAGAATCGGCGGGTTGGAGCCGAAGCAGTTGAAGAAGCTGTAGGGGCTCAGGTTCACGCTGCCGTCGGCCGAAATGGTGCTGGCGAAGGCTACGGGGCGCGGGGCAATGGCGCCCACCAGGAACGGGTGCAGCTCGCTGGGCTTGAGGTGGGCAGGGTCGATGGTGCGGAAGGAGGCGGGCATAAAGTAGCAGGGCTTTCGGGCGAAGTTCGGGCTTCGGGGGCAATAAATCGGGCGTTTTTTTCCCGCAGTGGTTCGCAGGGTAAAACCGCAGGGTATCGCAGTGATCCGTTGCACGACCCTGCGAAACCCTGCGCCTGCCACCGCGGGACACCCCGTGCAAGCTACCTGAAAAGGTTGTTAAGGAATTCTTAACCCGTATTTAGCTAATCTACTATATCTTTACTAAATAGCTATAGAAACCCGCCCGTAAGTCCTTACTCACCCTAAGATGTCCCAGTCCGCCTGCCCCAAATGTGAATCCAAAGAAGCCACTAAAAGTGGGGTAGTAGGCGGCCGGCAGCGGTTTAAGTGTAAAACCTGCGGCTATCACTTCTCGGTGGCGAAGGTCGGGCGCGAGGTCAACACCTACTACGTTATCAAGGCGCTGCAACTGTACGTAGAGGGCGTGAGCTACCGCGAGATTGAGCGGCTGCTGGGCGTAAGCCACGTGAGCGTGATGAACTGGGTGAAGAAGTACGGCATGAAGGCCCCGCGCCAGACCGACTATCATCCGACCTACAAAATCCTTAATCAGAAAGAGCTGGCCGAGTTTTTTCAGAAGCCGGAGAATCTCAAAGGGGCGGGGCTGGTGGTTACGGAGCTGGGCGATAAGTACATGATGATTCGGTGGGAGCGGTTTAAGGGGAGTTGAGCTATAGCGCTTAGCGAAACTATAGCATGCAGGTGACTTCATGCGGCAGGTTTTGCTATTTGATTGGGTCGAAGGCGGGCGGCTTGGGTCGCCGGCTTTGGGCAAGTCGCTCTGCTCACGCATCCAACCCACCAACCCCATGCGAAAAATTCGTTACGCCCTGATCCTGAGTGCGCTGCTCGCGGCGGCTGGCGCTTCGGCGCAGGTGCAGCCCCCGCCGCCCGGCCAGCCTGCGCCGCCGCCCGCGCCGCTGCTGCCGCCCGGCCAGCCCGCGCCGCTGGCGCAGTCGGGGCCGCCGGTAGCGCCGCCGCCCGCGCCCACCGAGTCGGTGCCCTACGGGGCGGGCATGAAGGTGAACCTCTCGCCCGATGGCTCCAAGTACATGCGCTTCATTACGTGGCACCAGATCTGGACGCGCTACACCAAGAATAATACCGGCACCGAGCGGGCCCCCGGCAAGCTCCAGGACGACCAGGTGGACTTCGCCATCCGGCGCTCCCGCCTCATCATTCTGTCGCAGCTCAACCCGCGCTTTCTGATTTACACCCACATCGGTATCAACAACCAGACGGCCGTGAGTGGGGGCGCCGCGCCGGCTACCGACGGCAAAAAGCCGCAGCTCTTCGTGCATGAAGCCGTGGTGGAGTACAAGCTCAACCAGTACGTGAGCGTGGGCGCCGGGATGCACTACCAGAACGGCCTCTCGCGCATGACGCGCTCCAGCACGCTCAACTTCCTGACCCTGGACGCGCCGCTGACCAACTGGCCCGTTATTGAGGCCATCGACCAGTTTGCCCGCGGCATCGGGGCCTACGCCAAGGGCCGCGTGGGCAAGCTGGACTATGCCGTGAGCGTGAATGAGTCGTTTCTGACCAACCAGACGGGGCCGCTCAGCAACGCGCTGGGGCTGGGCACTACCGCCACTACCGGCACGGGCAGCAGTCAAATAGCCACGAGCGTCGGCTCGAACCGGGCGCAGTACAACCCGCAGGGCACCAACCATATCTGGCAGGGCTACGCGAGCTACGAGTTCCTGGACCAGGAATCCAACCTGCTGCCCTTCAACGTGGGCACCTACCTGGGCACCAAGCGCGTGTTCAACATCGGGGCCGGAGTTTTCTACAACCAGGACGGCATGGCGTCGCGGCCCACGAGCAGCGTGGTGCAGGTGAACGGCACGGGCTTCACCCCGGCGCAGATTGCGGCCATCGACACCCGGAAAGACGACATCGTGCTGCTCTCGGCCGACGTATTTTTCGATACGCCCATCAACAAGGAAGCCGGCACGGCCTTCACCGTGTATGGCGTGTACTACAACTACAACTTCGGGCCCAACCACGTGCGCTACATCGGGGCCTCCAATCCTGGTTACGGCACCAATGCTATGCGCGGCAATGCCGTGCCGCACTCCGGCACCGGCAACATCGGGTTCGTGGAAACGGGCTACCTGCTGCCCAAAAATACCCTCGGCCCCAAGGTGCGCCTGCAGCCCTACGCCTCCTGTCTGCTGGCGGGCTACGAAGGCCTGCGCAAGCCCGATGGCAGCATCCGGAACGTGAACATCTTCGACGCCGGGGCCAACTTCTACCTCGATGGCCACAACGCCAAGTTCACGCTCAACTACCGCGCCCGCCCCGATTTCACCAACCAGACCGCCACGCCCGACGGCCCGGCCCGGGTGAGCAGCGTGCGGTACCGCCCCGAAATCACGCTGCAGACGCAGGTATTCCTGTAGGTGGTGAAACGGTGAAATGGTGAGGTTGTGAGTTTGATGTTCGATCTGTGCAGGTGGCGCATTTGGTGCAATCAAAACAGCAAACCCACCAAGTCACCAGGTCGCTGACTCACCACGCATCATCTCACTACTTCCCACCAATCATCATGAATCAGAACCTTCCTCAGCGCGACGCGGTGGCCTATGCGGGCACCGCGTCCCTGGCCGGCGGCCTGTCCGACGACGCCATTGGGCACGACAACAACGCCGTGTCGTCCAAGACGATCTGGCAGGTCATCACCGCCTCCTCCGTGGGTACCGTTATCGAATGGTACGACTTCTACATCTTCGGCTCCCTGGCCGCCATCATCGGGCCGGTGCTGTTCGGGCAGCAGGGCGATTTGACCAAATCCCTGCTCGGGGCGCTGGCCATTTTCGGGGCAGGTTTCGTGGTGCGGCCGTTCGGGGCCGTGTTCTTCGGCCGCATCGGCGACATGATCGGGCGCAAGTACACCTTCCTGGTCACGCTGCTGATTATGGGCGGGGCCACCTTCGTCACGGGCCTGATTCCGAGCTACGACAGCATCGGCATTGCGGCCCCGCTTATTGTGGTGGTGCTGCGCCTGCTGCAGGGCCTGGCCCTGGGCGGCGAGTACGGCGGCGCGGCTACCTACGTGGCTGAGTACGCCCCCGACAAGCAGCGCGGCTACTTCACCAGCTTCATCCAGACCACGGCCACCGGTGGTCTGATCCTGAGCATCTCGGTGATTCTGATTACCCGCAAGCTGATGGGCGAAGACGCCTTCAAGGAGTGGGGCTGGCGCATTCCGTTCCTGCTCTCGGGCTTCCTGGTCATTGCCTCCTACTACATCCGCCGCAAGCTGCACGAGTCGCCGCTGTTTGCCAAGGCCAAAGCCTCCGGCACCACCAGCAAAAGCCCCCTGCGCGACTCCTTCGTGAACCCCGTGAACCGCCGCCTGGTGCTCATCGCGCTGTTCGGGGCCACGATGGGGCAGGGCGTGATTTTCTACACCAGCCAGTTTCAGGTGTTCACCTTCATGAATGCCACCCTCAAGCTCGATATCGTCGATTCGAGCACCATCATGGTGGTGGCCATGCTGCTGGCCACGCCGCTGTTCGTGTACTTCGGCTCCCTGTCGGACCGCATCGGGCGCAAGCGCATCATCATGACCGGCATGATTTGCGGGGCGTTGTTTACGGCGCCCATCTTCTACGGCATCAAGGCCTTCGCCGGGCCGCTGACCGAGATAACGCCCGCCGCCGTGGACGCCGCCGGCAAGGCCGTGCCCGCCGTGATGAAGGCCCTGGCCCCCAACGTGACGGCCATGATTGCCCTGGTGTTCTGCATGGTTGTGTTCGTGACGATGGTCTACGGCCCGATTGCGGCTTACCTCGTGGAGCTGTTCCCGACTAAGGTGCGCTATACGTCCCTGTCGGTGCCCTACCATATCGGCAACGGCATCTTCGGGGGCTTCGTGCCGCTGGTGGCCACGTCCATCGGGGTGTGGGCCGCAGCCCAGCCCGAGGGCACCTTCGCCAGGGACCATAGCAGCCTCATCGGCCTGATTTACCCCATCACGGTGGCGTTGCTCTGCTTCATCATCGGCATGATTTACGTGCGCGACGTGCGCAACGTGAAGCTGATGGAAAGCTAGCCGGCTAACACCCTGATCTGGTGAAAAGTCCGTCGGGCCGGTGGTTCGGCGGACTTTGTTGCGCCCGGCCGCCGGGGGCGGGCAAATCCCGTTATCTTCCCCCGCCAATCGGCTTCCCGTTTATGCTGCCACGCGTCCCCAATGAGCCCGCCGAGCAACGCCGTGGGCAGCAGCTGCTTTTCGTGAGTCTGCTGTTTGCCCTGCTGCTCAACTTCCCCCTGCTGTCGGCCTTCGACCACGGCGGGCTGGTGCTGGGCATTCCCACGCTCTACCTCTACGTGCTGCTGATCTGGCTGCTGCTGGTGCTGCTCACGGGCTGGCTGGTTAGGGTAATTAATAATTAACAATGAGCAATTCCTGACGCCCCGGCCCCGCTTGCTTCCGGGTAGTAACGGCCAACTATCTACTGAATTCTATACACTAACTTCTGACTCTTCCTGAACGGAATTGCTCATTGCTCATTGGTAAGTAGGTCGTAAAAATTACTTGGCAATAAAAAAAACGTCATGCTCATCTGGCGTCCGCGAAGTCGAAGCATCTCTACCGCTTCATCAGGTCCGTTCAGCGAAGCGTAGAGATGCTTCGACAGGCGGACGCCAGATGAAGCATGACGTGCTGATAAGTCAAACTAATTCCTTCGGCCTACTTAATTGCTCATTGCTAATTAAAAAGCATGTCCAAACTGCTCGTCATCGGCTTTTCCCTGGGCTACCTCGCGCTGCTGTTCGGGGTGGCGTATGCGGCGGAGCGGCGGGCGGGCTCGGCGCGGCGGAGCCTGGTGAGCAACCCCTACGTGTATGCCCTGAGCATGGCCGTGTACTGCACCGCCTGGACGTATTATGGCTCGGTGGGGCGGGCGGCGCACTTCGGGCTGGAGTTCGTGGTCATCTACCTGGGCCCCACGCTGCTGGCGCCGGCCTGGTGGCTGGTGCTGCGCAAAATCATCCGCATCTGCCGTTTGCAGCGCCTCACCTCCATTGCCGACTTCATCTCGGCCCGCTATGGTAAAAGCGCGTCGCTGGGGGCTTTGGTGACGGTAGTGAGCGTGCTGGGAATTATTCCCTACATCTCGCTGCAGATCAAGGCCATTGCCGCTTCCTTCGATATTCTCACCCGGGAAACGGCCACGCTGGCTGACGCGGCCGGGGGCGGGGCGGCGGCGGCGGCGGCGGGGTCGGCGCTGTATACCACCGTGGCGCTGGCGTTTTTCACCATCATCTTCGGGGTGCGCTCCATCGAAGCCACCGAGCGCCACGAAGGCATGGTGCTGGCCGTGGCCCTGGAAAGTCTGGTGAAGCTGGTGGCGTTTCTGGCTGCCGGCCTGTTCGTGACCTACTACCTGTTCGACGGCTTTGCCGACGTATTTGCCAAGGCCTCGGCCGTGCCCGAGCTGCAGCGCCTGTTCACGCTGCACGGCACCGGCACCGGCGCGGGGCAGTGGCTCACGCTGCTGCTGCTGAGCATGGCCGCCATTCTGCTGCTGCCCCGGCAGTTTCAGGTGTCGGTGGTGGAAAACGTGAATGAGGACCACCTGCGCAAGGCCATGTGGCTGTTTCCGCTCTACCTCATCGTCATCAACCTGTTCGTGCTGCCGCTGGCGTTCGGGGGCCGCCTGCTCGACGGCGGCGGCCGGCTCGACGCCGATACGTTCGTGCTGGCCCTGCCGCTGCAGGCCGGGCAGCCCTGGCTGGCCCTGCTGATTTACCTGGGCGGGCTGTCGGCGGCCTCGTCCATGATTATCGTCGAAACCATTGCCCTGAGCGTGATGATGAGCAACCACCTGCTCATGCCGCTGCTGGTCCGGATTCCGGCGGCCCGGGCGGAGGGGCCGCGCTGGTTTGCCTACCTCGGGCAGATGGCCCTGCAAAGCCGTCGGCTGGCCGTGGTGCTGGTGCTGCTGCTGGCCTACGGCTACTACGCCGCCGTGGGCCATCTGCTGCCGCTGGTCAACATCGGGCTGGTGTCGTTTGCGGCGGTGGCGCAGTTTGTGCCGGTGGTGCTAGGCGGATTGTACTGGAAGGGCGGCACCCGGCAGGGGGCCACGGCGGGCATCCTGGCCGGCTTTATCATCTGGTTTTTTACCCTGGTGCTGCCCACGATGGTGGGCCCCGTGCTGCCCGACTCAGTGCTGACGCAGGGCCTGTTCGGCCTCAGCGGGCTGCGGCCCTTCGCCCTGTTTGGCCTCGAAGGACTCGACTACCTGTCGCACGGCCTGTTCTGGAGCTGGTTTTTCAACGTGGGCCTCTACGTGGGTATTTCGCTGGCCCGCCGCCCCTCGGCCCTGGAGCAGCGCCAGGCCGACGTGTTCGTGGACGTATTCCGCTACCGGACCGTGTTCGAAGGCCCCGCCGGCTGGCAGGGTGCCGCCCCGCTGCCCGACGTGCGGGCCCTGCTCGTCGGCTTTCTGGGAAAAAAACGCGCCAGCCAGGCCCTGAACGCTTTTGCCAACCGCTTCCCCGAAGCCCACCCCGACCAGGACGTGGCCCCGCCCGCGGCCGACCCACGCCTGCTGGCCTACGCCGAGAAGCTGCTGGCCGGCAGCATCGGCCCCGCTTCGGCCCGGCTGCTGCTGGCTTCGGCGGTAGGGGTGGAGGACATCAGCTTCGACAACGTGGTGGGCATTCTGCGCGAGTCGCAGCAGGTGCTGGAGGCCAACCGCCAGCTGCAGAAACAGTCGCGCCAGCTCCAGCGCCTCACCGACCAGCTCCAGGGCGCCTACGACCAGCTGCAGGAGCTGGACCAGCGCAAGGACGAGTTTCTCTACACCGTGACCCACGAGCTGCGCACCCCGCTCACCAGCATCCGGGCCCTGTCGGAAATCCTGGCCGACAACCCCGATATGGACGAGGAGGAGCGCCACCGCTTTCTGGGCACCATCATCAAGGAATCGGAGCGGCTGAGCCGGCTGATTGCGCTGGTGCTGGACCTGGAAAAGTACGAGTCGGGGCAGGCCACGCTGGACACCGAGCTGCTCGACGTAGCCGAAATCCTGAACGACGCCATCGAATCAGTGGGGCAGCTGCTGCGCGACAAGCACATTCAGCTCGACGTGGTGGTGCCGCCCGGCCTGCCGCCGCTGCCCGGCGACCGGGACCGGCTGATGCAGGTGCTGGTGAACCTGCTCTCCAACGCCATCAAGTCCTGCCGCTCCGACGGGGCCGGCCGCATCGGCGTGGGGGCCGCGGCCGGGGCAACGGCCAACACCATCCGGATCAGCATTCAGGACAATGGCAAGGGCATCGACCCGGCCTACCACCAGCTGATCTTCGACAAGTTTTTCCAGGCCAAAAACCAGACCACCCGCAAGCCCGAGGGTTCGGGGCTGGGGCTGGCCATCACCAGGAAAATCGTGGAGCTGCACGCCGGCCGCATCTGGGTGGAAAGCCAGCCCGAGCAGGGCGCCGTTTTCTCCTTCGAACTGCCAATTTTTAATTAGTAATTGAGAATTAGTAATTAAGAATTGCCCGAACGACTCTGCGGACCTCTGCGCATGCCTCCGCGGTCCTCCGCGGGAACCGACGTCAGAACCACCCCAACTACCCTGAGCCATGAAACAGCCCCACATTCTCATTGTCGATGATGAGCCCAACATCGTCATGTCGCTCGAATTTCTGATGCGCAAGAGTGGCTATCGGGTCAGCATTGCCCGCAACGGCACCGAGGCCCTCGACGCCGTGGACCGCACGCCCTTCGACGTGATTCTGCTCGACATCATGATGCCCGACGTGGACGGCTACCAGGTGTGCCAGCACGTGAAGCAAAGCCCGGCTCACCAGGCTACTAAGGTGATTTTCCTCAGCGCCAAGAGCAAAGAGGCCGACATCGACCGGGGCTACGAGGTGGGGGCCGACCTCTACATTCCCAAGCCCTTCAGCACCCGCCTGCTCATGGAAAAAGTGAAGGCGCTGCTGGCCCCGCCGGCTTAGCCGGCCGCTTTTCCACCCGCCGTTTTTCCACCCTGCTACCTGTTCCCGCCATGGCTACTCCCGCCCGTACCTACGCTGAGTCCCACGCCGCCAGCCTTGCCGACCCCGCCGCTTTCTGGGCCGCTCAGGCCCGGCAGCTGCCTTGGTTCCGGGAGCCGCAGGAAACCCTGAGCCAGGACGACAACGGCTTCGACCGCTGGTTTCGGGGCGGCAAGCTCAACACCTGCTACCTGGCCCTCGACTACCACGTGGAAAACGGCCGCGCGGCCCAGGCGGCGCTGATCTACGATTCCCCGGTTACCAACACCAAGGCCTGCTACTCCTACGCCGAGCTGCTCGACCTGACGGCCCGCTTCGCCGGCGGCCTGCGCGACCTGGGCGTGTTGCCCGGCGACCGGGTAATTATCTACATGCCCAACGTGCCCGAAGCCGTGGTGGCCATGCTGGCCTGCGCCCGACTCGGGGCCGTGCATTCCGTCGTCTTCGGCGGCTTTGCGCCCCACGAGCTGGCCGTGCGCATCGACGATGCCCGGCCCCACGTTATCATCGCCGCCTCGGGCGGCCTGGAGTCCGATAAGGTGGTGGCCTACAAGCCGCTGCTGGATGCCGCCATTGCGCAGGCCGACTACAAGCCCGCGCATACCGTCATTTTCCAGCGTCCCTTTGCGCCGGCCGCCCTGCAGCCGGGCCGCGACGTAGACTACGAGGAGCTGCTGAAGGCCCCCGCGGCGGAGTGCGTACCCGTCCGGGCCACCGATCCGCTGTATATTCTCTACACCAGCGGCACCACCGGCAAGCCCAAGGGCGTCATCCGCGACAATGGCGGCCACGCCGTAGCTATGCGCTACAGTCTGGCGGCCGTCTACGGGCTGGAGCCGGGCGAAGTCATTTTCGCCGCTTCCGATATCGGCTGGGCCGTGGGACACAGCTATATTGTGTATGCCCCCCTCATCACGGGCTGCACCACGGTCCTGTTTGAGGGCAAGCCCGTGCGAACCCCCGATGCCGGCACCTTCTGGCGGGTGGCGGCCGAGTACGGGGTCAGCGTTATCTTCACGGCCCCCACGGCTATCCGGGCCATCAGGAAGGAAGACCCCGAAGGCCGGCTGGTCCGCGACTACGACCTGAGCCGTCTGCGCTACCTGTTCCTGGCCGGCGAGCGGTGCGACTCCGCCACCTACGACTGGGCCGCGAGTAGTCTGGGCGTACCGGTTATCGACCACTGGTGGCAGACCGAGTCGGGCTGGCCCATGCTGGCCACGCTGATTGGCCTTGACGAAATGAGCCCGCCCCGCGCCGGCAGCGCCGGCCACCCCGTGCCCGGCTACGACGTGCAGATCCTGGACGAAGCCGGGCAGCCCGTGCCCGTCGGCACCCCCGGCCTGGTAGCCGTGAAGCTCCCCTTGCCGCCGGGCTGCCTGCCCACGCTCTGGCAGGACGACGCCCGCTTCCGGCGCGGCTACCTTGATACGTTCCCCGGCTACTACCTCAGCGGCGACGGCGGCTACCAGGATGCCGACGGCTACTTCTTCATCATGGGCCGCGTCGACGACGTAATCAACGTGGCGGGCCACCGCCTGAGCACCGGCGAGATGGAAGAGCTGCTGGCGGCCCACCCCGCCGTGGCCGAATGCGCCGTGCTGGGCATTGCCTGCGACCTGCGCGGGCAGCGTCCCGTGGGGCTGGTGGTGCTCAAAGACGGGCAGATGATTGGCGAGGAGCAGCTGGAGCAGGAGCTGGTCAGCCTGATCCGGAATATGATTGGCGCCGTGGCCAGCTTCCGCAACGCCCTCATCGTGAAGCGCCTGCCCAAAACCCGCTCCGGCAAGATTCTACGCAAAACCCTGCGCCACCTCGCCGACGGGGAGGAGTTCACCGTTCCTTCCACCATTGACGACCCGCTGATTCTGGATGAAATCCGGGAACGGCTGCACGAGCGGGGCGTAGGGCTGGCTTTCAGCCGGGAGTAGGACTAGAGTTAATAAAGTTAGGGTTAGTTCCCCTTCTCAGATGAGGAGGGGTGGTTGAAACGTCAGAACGAATCTTCAGATCTACAACTTCCAACCCTGACTTTTTAACTCTAGCCAACCACCCCGGCCTTCGGCCACCCCTCCTTGAAAAAAGGAGGGGAGCTTGTAGCTCTAAAAAAAACTGTAGAAAAACACTTTCAACCCTCAACCCACCACCATGCCCGCAGAACATCCCCGCATCCATTCCTTCGCTGAGTACGAAGAAACCTACCGCCGCAGCGTCGAGAATCCTGAGCAGTTCTGGGCCGAGATGGCCGAGCCTTTCACCTGGCGCCGTAAGTGGGACACGGTGCTGAAAGCCGACCTGGTGGGCGGCCACAACGAGTGGTACAGCGGGGCCAAGCTCAACATCACCGAAAACTGCCTCGACCGCCACCTGGCCAAGCGCGGCAACAAGCTGGCGTTGATCTGGGAACCCAACGACCCCAAAACCCGCCAGATCCGCTACACCTACCGCGAGCTGCACCAGCACGTGTGCCAGTTTGCCAACGTACTGCTCAACAACGGCGTGGAGAAGGGCGACCGGGTGTGCCTCTACCTGCCCATGATTCCGCAGCTGGCCATTGCCGTGCTGGCCTGCGCCCGCATCGGGGCGGTGCACTCGGTTATCTTCGCCGGCTTCTCCGCCACCGCCATTGCCGACCGCGTGAACGACGCCCAGGCCACCGTGGTGCTCACGTCGGATGGCCTCAACCGGGGCCCCAAGCAGATTCCGGTGAAGCGCGTGGTGGATGAAGCCCTGGAACACTGCCCCTCGGTGCGCCGCGTGATTGTGGTGGAGCATATCGGCTGGCCCGTGCACATGCAGGAAGGCCGCGACGTGTGGTACCACGAAGAAGTGAAGGAAGCCAGCAAGTCGTGCCCGGCCGAGGAGATGGACGCCGAGGACACGCTCTTCGTGCTCTACACCAGCGGCAGCACCGGCAAGCCCAAGGGCGTGGTGCACACCACCGCCGGCTACATGGTGTGGGCCGACTACACCTTCCGCAACGTGTTTCAGGTGCAGGAAAACGACGTGTACTGGTGCACCGCCGACATCGGCTGGGTCACGGGCCATTCCTACCTGCTCTACGGCCCGCTGCTCAGCGGCGCTACCACGCTTCTGTTCGAGGGCATACCCACGTACCCGGATGCCGGCCGCTTCTGGGAAGTCATTGACAAGCACGGCGTGAACGTATTCTACACCGCGCCCACGGCCATCCGCAGCCTGATGGCCACCCCGCTCGACAACGTGCTGAGCTACTCGCTCGACTCGCTGCGGGTGCTGGGTACGGTGGGCGAGCCCATCAACGAGGAAGCCTGGTACTGGTACTACCAGCACGTGGGCAAGGAGCGCTGCCCCATCGTGGACACCTGGTGGCAGACCGAAACCGGCGGCATCATGATTTCGGCGCTGGCGGGTATCTCGCCCCTGAAGCCCACCCACGCGGGCCAGCCCCTGCCCGGCGTGCAGCCCGTGCTGCTGACGCAGGAGGGGAAGGAAATCGAGGGCAACGACGAGGAAGGCTACCTGGCCATTAAGTTTCCCTGGCCCGGCATGATCCGGACCACCTACGGCGACCATGAGCGGGCCCGCCAGACCTACTTCGGCCCGTATCCCGGCTACTACTTCACCGGCGACGGCGCCCGCCGCGACGAAAACGGCCTGTACCGCATCATCGGCCGCGTCGATGACGTGATAAACGTGAGTGGCCACCGCTTCGGCACGGCTGAAATCGAGAATGCCATCAACCAGAATGCCAACGTGGTGGAAAGCGCCGTGGTGGGCTACCCGCACGACGTGAAGGGCCAGGGCATCTATGCCTTCGTCATCTGCCGCGACGGCGCCTGCAACTCCGAGTCGGACAAGCCCCACGTCGAGGCCAGCATTATTGAAACCATCGTGGCCGAAATCGGCAAAATCGCCAAGCCCGATAAGATTCAGATTGTGTCCGGGCTGCCCAAGACGCGCTCCGGCAAAATCATGCGCCGGATTCTGCGCAAGGTAGCCGAGGGCGAAACCAGCAACCTCGGCGACATCACCACCCTGCTCGACCCGGGCGTGGTGGAGGAAATTATCCAGGGGAAGAAGTAGCCAAAGGGCTTACGCGCAGTCGCGCGGCACAGCCGCGCGACTGCGCGTAGATTATTCAGGGCAAAAAGTGGGCTGACTTGCTTCTGCTTACCTTACTAATCCGGATGGCAGCGGAACTCCCAGCTGTCATCCGGGTTTTTTGAAATAAAATCACCCCCGATTATGCAGACTATCACGCTTTGCGCTCACTTTGATGGGCAGCAGACTCGCCTGGATGAGCCCTTCGGGCTGGCCCCGGCAACGAGCTGATAGTAATGAAAATGCCATCGGCAGAAACCCGAAGCCGGGACCAGCAGCTGGCCACCGACGTAGCGGCCGGGCAGCTTGATGCGCTGGCCGAAGAAGCCTTGCGGGATTTGCGCGAGGGCCACACTACGCTCCACCGGTGAAGCATCGGGCGTCGCCACGCTTCTGGCAGGCTTACAAACCTTACATAACCCAAGTTGCGGAGTACGGACCAGCAGCCCGGAGGGACGAAATATCGGTAGCGAAACGGGCCGGGAGTCGTACCAAAGCCCCAGCGGGGCGACACCTCGTTCAACGATTGGTGCCGCCCCGCTGGGGCTTTGGCAGCCTTGTACTGGGTGTGACTACCGATATATCGCCCCTTCGGGGCTTCTGTTCGATACTCCGCAACTTGAGTTACCTATAAAGAACACTACCATGAATATTGAGCTGGGACAGGAAGCTGATGACCGTTGGCTGGCCGAAGTGCCGGAATTGCCAGGCGTACTGGCCTATGGTAGCACCCGCGAGGTAGCGCTGCTCCAAGCGCTAGCCCTGGTCTTGCGGGGCATTACCGAGCGGCTGGAGCATGGCGAGGCTGTACCAGAGCTGACGGCCCTGTTCGCGGTAGCGGCATGAGTTAGTGGCTTGCGGCCAAGGCCCGGCAGGTGCTGGCAGTCCTGCTGCGGCTGGGCTGATACCTGAGGCGGCAGTCGGGCTCGCCCCGTACGCTTGGGCGCGAAGGCTGGCCTGATTATGTTTTTTCATCCCTTAAAATACGCAAGTCTCCATGTTGCGTAAGTGCTATATTTTTTAAGAAAAACAATAAAACAGTTTGCGTAAATGGGGGGGAGAGCTACATTAGCTACTGTTCCACTGCCCTCTTCACTACCGCTATGAAGACGAACAACCTACCCGCCCCCACCCTCCGGGTAGCGCGGCTCGTGGCCTTACTGACCGCCGCCGCCCTGAGCCTGTCGGCCTGCCGCGACCAAGAGAAAGAGTCCTTGCCTGACCCCTGCAAAGGGCAAAAGGCCAACCCGCTCACGCTGACCTTCACGGAGGCGTTTGGCACGCCCACCCCCGACACGGCCTACAACGACCAGCCGATGGCGTTTGAGGGACCCGAAAAGCCCTACACCAGCTACCAGTGGCTCATCGGCCCCGTCGATGAGCGCACGGGCCGCCGCATCGGCGTGAGCTTCGACGACCAAACGCTGGGCTCCATTCCCGTGCGGCTCATCGCCACGCGCCCGCCCAACCTGGCCTGCTTTCCCAAAGACGACGGGGTGGACACGCTCACCAAAACGTTGACCCTGGTGCCCAACGATGATTTGCGGGCCCCCATCTACGGCAAATTTCAGGGTGCCAACCTGGACGCGCCCGCCGACACGTTCAGCGTGCGGATTTACTCCGGGCCGGATTGGCAATTTCCCGATAGTCCCAAGCCGCTCGATTATCTAGTCGGAATTCCGAAAGGGTGCCGGGTGCCCTATCGTAATATTGGTATTACCTGGCGGGGTGTTAGGGCTACTAGTGGTGGCTGTTCAAGTATCCCTATCAATAAGGGCTACCTGACCACCCGCGACAGCATCCGGCTTGAGTACCGGGCGGAGGTTTCGCCCACCATCATCGACCGGGTTTTCGTCGGCAAGCGGGTCCGCTAGCCGTTATTTTCCACCTTTTTTTTCGGTTGTATGCGTTTTTCTACCCTTTTCGGGGTGGGGCTGCTCGCTGCAGCCCTGGCCGGCCCGGCGCGGGCGCTCGCGCAAACCTACCCCTGCCCGCCCGTGGGCATTCGTACCGATCCGGCCAATGCGGCCGACCCAAGCGGGAAAATCAATACTTTCAACTGGTACTACGGCGACTACCAGCCTTTGGTGTACGGGGGCACCATGTACACGCTCAATAGTCCGTTTCCCGGGGTGAGTCAGCCCTACCTTGACTTGCCCTGGCTTCAGCCGGGCAACGCCGTGATGGACCGCTTCCAGGGGCGGGTCGATACGCCCGGCGACGGGTGGGAGCTGATTCGGCGCGACTTGGGCTACAAAGATTCGGGGGCCCCGTCTCAAACGACCAACCCCCTGCTGATTATATACAACCGCCGCACCAGCGTGTTGCGCGTTTTCACGGCCGTGGGCGACATTCAAAACAATTTCCAGTTCGCGGAAATTAAGCGGAGATTTGGCGAGGCACAATATAAGGCTGGTACTCTACCCCATGATTTTTACAGGTATCTGATAGCGAGCAACTTGCTTGATGAGCCAATCCAATAAGGCTTCGACCATTCGGGCTAGCCTGGTTCGGGCATCGGTGGCGGGGCGGGTGAGTTGGCGCACGATATTCAGGCCATGGCGGCTCAGGCTCGTAGCCCGATAGCCGTGGTTTTTGTGCGCCACTGGCGTACGCCGGTCCGCCGCCTGGCCCACGCTCAGGCAAAAAACATAGGCCAGGCTGACCAGCGCGACGAGTTTGCGCAGCTTGTCGTGCGAGCGCAAGTGGCTGTTTTCCAGGTTGAATCCCCGGCCTTTCAGGTTCTGAAAGCACTGCTCTATCGTCCAGCGCTTGGCGTAGAACTGCCCCAGCGAAGTCAGGCCGGCCGTGCCAAAGAGAAAGAGAAACTTCCCTTCAGCCAGGGCCTTGACCCAGACTTGCCCCCAGACGCCATCGACTTGCACGTGGGCCAAGCGGCGCACCTGCCCCACGGCCATCCCCAGGTCCGCAATGGCGCGACGGCGGCCGCTCTGCTCGGTCAGCAGGTGGTGCTTGGGCAGGCGCATGACAAAATTCAAGCCGCTGTCTTTGAGCTACTTCAGCCAGACATGGCCCACAAATTCGCGGTCGCCCAGCACCAGGCCAATCCGCTCGCGGCCCAGCAGGGCCACGCAGGCCTCGAGCACGGCAATGCGCTGGGCCGCGTTGGAGTTGCCGCTGCGATTGTCGAGCAGTTCCCAGTAGAGCGGCACGTGCCACGCGCCGCAGCCCACGGTGACGAGCAGGATGTTAACCTGACACTGGCCGAAGTCCCATTCGGTGCGGTCCAGACACAGGCGCAGCTTGCCGGTGGCCGGTAACAAGCTGACCAGCAGCTGAACCAACACCAGGTAGTCGAGCTCCACGTCGCGGAAGAAGTTCTGAATCCGGGTTTCATTCGAGGTGGGCTTGGCGGCATCGTTCAGGTGCTGGGCCACTTCGCAGAAGTGCACGTTGCGGCTCTTTATCAGGCCGATAACGAATTGCGCGACGAACTTTTGCCGCGACAGATGGCCCACCAGGGGCACGTGCTGTAAAACGGTCGTAATTTTGGCGATGAGGCGTTGCTTCACGGGGCGGGAGTGGCTTTTAGGTGTTGGAACCACAAAGGTCGGCCCGCCCCGGTTTAGCTGGCAACCCCTTCAAACAGGCAGCAGAGGGTTCTATTTGCCCGTAAACAGTTGCTTATCAAATAATTGAAAAATCGTGGGGTAGAGTAGCCCAAAGCTGCCGCCCAAAATCACTAATTGTCCTCACGCCCTAGCCGAAGTGCCGGAATTGCTAGGCGTACTGGCCTATGGTAGCACCCGCGAGGTAGCGCTGCTCCAAGCGCTAGCCCTGGTCTTGCGGGGCATTACCGAGCGGCTGGAGCATGGCGAGGCTGTACCAGAGCTGACGGCCCTGTTCGCGGTAGCGGCATGAGTTAGTGGCTTGCGGCCAAGGCCCGGCAGGTGCTGGCAGTCCTGCTGCGGCTGGGCTGATACCTGAGGCGGCAGTCGGGCTCGCTCCGTACGCTTGGGCGCGAAGGCTGGCCTGATTATGTTTTTTCATCCCTTAAAATACGCAAGTCTCCATGTTGCGTAAGTGCTATATTTTTTAAGAAAAACAATAAAACAGTTTGCGTAAATGGGAGAGAGAGCTACATTAGCTACTGTTCCACTGCCCTCTTCACTACCGCTATGAAGACGAACAACCTACCCGCCCCCACCCTCCGGGTAGCGCGGCTCGTGGCCTTGCTGGCCGCCGCCCTGAGCCTGCCGGCCTGCCGCGACCAAGAGAAAGAGTCCTTGCCTGACCCCTGCAAAGGGCAAAAGGCCAACCCGCTCACGCTGACCTTCACGGAGGCGTTTGGCACGCCCACCCCCGACACGGCCTACAACGACCAGCCGATGGCGTTTGCGGCCCCCGGCGCCCCCTACACCAGCTACCAGTGGCTCATCGGCCCCGTCGATGAGCGCACGGGCCGCCGCATCGGCGTGAGCTTCGACGACCAAACGCTGGGCTCCATTCCCGTGCGGCTCATCGCCACGCGCCCGCCCAACCTGGCCTGCTTTCCCAAAGACGACGGGGTGGACACGCTCACCAAAATGCTCACGCTGGTGCCCTGGCGCGACCCGCGGGCCCCCATCTACGGCAAGTTTCAAGGAGCCAACCTGGACGCGCCCGCCGACACGTTCAGCGTGCGGATTTACTCTGGCCCGGACTGGCAACATTCAAGCGCGATGACCAATTATCTGGTTGGTATTCCAAAAGGGTGTCGTACCCCTTATGACCGTATTGGTCTTACTTGGCGGGGCATCGTAGCTACCAGCGGGGGATGTTCAAGTGTTCCTGTCTATAAGGGCTACCTGACTACCCGGGACAGCATCCGGCTGGAGTATCGCGCGCAGGTTTCGCCCACCATTATCGATAGAGTCTTCGTCGGCAAGCGGGTCCGCTAGCCGTTATTTTTCTCTTTTTTTCCCCTGTTGTATGCGTTTTTCTACCCTTTTCGGGGTAGGGCTGCTCGCTGCAGCCCTGGCCGGCCCGGCGCGGGCGCTTGCGCAAACCTACCCTTGCCCGCCCGTCGGCATCCGTACCGACCCGGCCAATGCGGCCGACCCGAGCGGGAAGCTTAACACCTTCAACTGGTACTACGGCGACTATCAGCCGTTGCTGTACGGGGGTACCATGTACACGCTCAATAGTCCGTTTCCCGGGGTCAGTCAGCCCTACCTTGACTTGCCCTGGCTTCAGCCGAGCAACGCCGTGATGGACCGCTTCCAGGGGCGGGTTGATACGCCCGGCGACGGGTGGGAGCTAATTCGGCGCGACCTGGGCTATAAGGATTCGGGGGCTCCGTCTCAAACGACCAACCCCCTGCTGATTATATACAACCGCCGCACCAGCGTGTTGCGTATTTTTACGGCCGTGGGTGACCCGCAGAACAATTTTCAATTCGCGGAAATTAAGCTCAAGTTTGGTCCCGACGCGCCGTATAAAGCCGGTACGCTCAACCGAATGAGTGCCCTGGGCGTGGCGTTGGAAGACACCGAGCCACTCACCAACCCGGAATTCGTTTCCGCGACCCGCTACCTCAACAGCCGCTCCCGCTGGTTCGTCGCCGATTTTCCAATGGACTACGACCCCTGCGTTTGCCAGTTTGGCTCCCGGCTTGACATCAGAGTTAACCTGATTACGCAGGCTGACGTGCAACTGATTGGCAAAACCACCGGCACCCTCGTGTCGATGCAAAACGGGGGTACGGGTACTGCCAGTGGCTCCACCGGGCCCGATATGGACAGAGGTATTCCCTTCATCCGCAAAGCCAATGCTGTGTTGGGGGCCGGCGGAAAGTCTTACGACAACATCAACAAGTTTAGCGGCAAGCTCAAAGGCCAGTTTCCGGCGAAAGCAGCTTCCCTGGATGCCTTGGCCGCGGCCAGCAAAAGCGCCGGCTTCCTCAAGGCGGGCCTGGGGGCGCTGCCATGGGTGGGGGCGGCGGTGAGCATGCTCGACTACTTTATGGGCGGCGGCAAGGACGCCACCGGGCCTCAGGAAGTGCTTATGCAGCCTATGACCATTGAGATGAGCACCACCACCACGGGGACCATCAGCACCAACAACTGGTTCACCAGCTCCTCATTCAACAATCCCGGCACCACCAAGCCTGACCCGGTGCCGGAAAAAATGCCCTACTACAACGAGGCTATGGGCGTGTTCAGCCTGCTCAAGCGGCCCACCGTGGAAATGCAGATGCAGGACACCTGGTTTCAGAGTGGCGGCTACTGGCGCCAAAACTACCGGTATCGGCTGGCCGAAGACTTACAGTACGTGATCAACCCGGCTTCCGGGCTGGAGGTGCAGGATTTTCAGACCGCCCTCGTGCTGGAGATAGTTGGCCCCGCCAGCCCCCGGCCAGTCACCGCCTTTGCCCAGGAAGAAGCGCCAGTCGTGCAGAGCAATGGCGGCTTGACTGCGGCTTTTCGCACCAACTACTTTGATGCCATCTGCATCAAAAATCAAATCTTTAACTACCGTTCGGCCTACGACACCCGCGGCAATAACCTACATGAAAAAGGGGAGCTCACGTTGAAGGTCATCCTGAACCTGCGGCCCATCGGCGGCTCTTCCACCCAGCAGAATGTGCTGTTCGTGGCCCGTTACCCCGTCAACACCATAGATGTCGGTACTGGCTTTCTGACCTTACCCGTCGCGGCCTGCGGTGTGCTGCCCCAAGCCACTCCAGCCACGGTGGCGGCCGTGTGCAACGGCACCCGCTACCGCGCGGCCATCACCCTGCCGCGTCCGGGCAAAGCCGAGGCCGCTTCGGCTCCGCAGCCCGTGCAACCCGATGTGGCACGCCTGCAGGTCTATCCCAACCCGGCTACCGGTGCCGTGCGTTTGCGCTATCAGCTTCCGCTGGCCGGGCCGGTGCGGCTCACCGTGCAGGACAACCTGGGCCGCACCGTGCGCACGGTGCTGAGCCGGGAGCAGCCCGTCGGCATCCATGAAACTACGGTTGCACTGACCGGGCTGCGGGCGGGCATCTATCACTGTATCCTGCAAACGGCCACGCACCGGCAGGTCGAACGGCTGGTTATTGCGGAGTAGTTGCCCCGCACAAAGACAGGAATTGCGCAGTTGGCTAGCCGCAAAGTGGCGGCCCGTTGGTAGTTAGGTAGTCGATGAATTATTCGAGCCGCAAAGCGGCAGCACTTCTGTCCGACGATGAGTTCCGCCGCTTTACGGCACCCGGTTGCCTTTCCGCATCTTACTGTCAATGTGTCGCCGCTTTGCGGCTAGTTCGACAAACCACTTGTGTAAGTCCCACCTTCAACAGAAAATCCCGGCTGGTAGGCTACCAGCCGGGATTTTTTGTGGGGCACAGCCAACGGGTCCTTTAGCTGCTGTAATCGTTGTAGTCAATGTAGCCTTTGGCATGTCTGGCATAAGTCTTTTGCTTGCGGGCAGCTTTCTTGCCCGACGATAGCCAGACCGCCATACCCGCCCCGATGGCGGTGACAGCCGCCAGTTTCATGATCAGGCCCGAGCGGTTGTACTTCCAGTCCATGTCATAGCCTTTTTCGGCCCAGAGGTTCGGCACTTTGCCGTGGGCCAGATCTTCCACGAAGCCTTCTACCACGTTCACGCGGTCGGCTACCACCAGGGGCAGCCAGTGGCGGTAGCGGTTTTCGCTGTAGCCGAAGGCAAAGCGGCGAATCATGCCGCTGAGCCCCTTAGGGGGCTCCGGCGTGCCGAATACGGCCGATACCTGCGGCCGCTCCACCGATTTGAGCAGCTCCACATCGACGGGCTGCAGCGAAGCGGGGCGGTGCTTGCTGTCGGGGTCCTGGCCCACGTTCATGCGGTCCCGCATGGGGTAGGTAGGGTCATTTTTGGGGTCGGCGTCCACGCCCCAGCCCTTGATGCTTTTCGGATCGATGGGCGTATTTACTTTGCTGTTTTCCATGGTCGGCGGCAATTACTGGTTGGCGGTAGGGGGAATCATCACGGTCTTGATGCAGTTGTCCAGCTTGGCGGAGAACATGCGGTAGCCGTCGGCCACTTCTTCCAGCGGAATGCGGTGGGTGATAAGGCCCTTGGGGTTGAGGATGCCGTTCTGCACGTGGTCAATCAGGCGGGGCAGCAGCCGCTTCACCGAGGTCTGGTTGCCGCGCATGGTCAGGCCCTTGTTCATCATGTTGCCGATGGGCACCAGATTATCCGTCGGGCCATATACCCCCACAATGGACACCACGCCGCCCTTTTTCACCGCGTTGATGGCCCAGTGCAGGGCCGTGGCCGAGCCCGCCTGCAGCAGCAGCTTGCGGCCCGTGATGGTCTGCAAGGCGTTGCCCTCGGCCTCGGCCCCTACCGCGTCAATCACGCAGTCGGCTCCCATCCAGTCGGTTATTTTCTTGATGAAGACCACCGGGTCGTTCATCTCCCGGAAATTGTAGGCTTCGCAGTAGGAGTAGCCGCGGGCGAAGTCGAGGCGGTAGTCTTCCTGGTCGATGAGGATAACGCGGCCGGCCCCGAACAGCCAGGCGCAGCGGGCGGCCATAATCCCGATGGGACCCGCCCCGAACACGACCACCGTGTCGCCGGTCTGAATGCCGGCCATTTCGGCGGCCTGGTAGCCGGTCGGCACCACGTCGGTGAGCAGCACGGCATCATCGAGGTCCATATCGGGCGGGATGATGGTCGGCCCCACGTTGGCGTAGGGGACCCGGGCGTACTCGGCCTGCCCGCCGTCGAAGCCGCCGGCCGTGTGGGAATAGCCAAAAATGGCGCCCACGGCCGTGGACTGGGTGTTGGATTCGTGGCAGTTGCCGAACATGCCCTGGCGGCAGAAGTGACACTCGCCGCAGGCAATGTTGAAGGGGACGATTACCCGGTCACCCACTTTTACCTTGGTGACGTCCTTGCCGATTTCCACGATTTCGCCCACGAACTCGTGGCCGAAGGTGGAGCCCACGCGGGTGTCGGGCACGTTGCCGTTGTAGAGGTGCAGGTCGGACCCGCAGATGCAGGTGCGCAGTACCTTCACGATGGCATCCTGGGGATGCTTGATTTCCGGCATTGGTTTCTGCACTGCACGGACCCTTTTCGGGCCCCGGTATTCCATTGCAAGCATAGCGGTTGTGGTTAGTGGAGCGGTAGGACGTTTACTCTGGGCAGTACCGGTAGCTTCGGGTATCTTCGACCCGGCAGCAGCACGTAGCAGTGAGTCTAAACATACTGTTCAATATTTTTAAGGTTTCAGTAAGAGCTGTGCTGTCTGGTAAATTACTGTTGGTCAGTGCTATTGCCGGTATTGATTCCTGCCATCCGCTCCGGGCAGGCTCCGGATTCGCTGATAACTCCTTCCCCCATGCAAAGCCCTAGCTTTTTCCGCCGCGCAACTCACCTTGCCCGTCTGGCCGAGACGCCCGAGTGGGACATCCTGGTCATCGGGGGCGGCGCCACGGGGCTGGGCGTGGCCGTGGACGCCGCCACCCGGGGCTACCGTACGCTGCTGCTGGAGCGGGCCGATTTTGCCCAGGCCACCAGCAGCCGCAGCACCAAGCTGGTGCACGGCGGAGTCCGCTACCTGGCCCAGGGCAACGTGCGGCTGGTGCGCGAGGCCTTGCGGGAGCGGGGCCGCCTGCTGCGCAACGCCCCGCATCTGGTGCGCCGCCAGGCCTTCGTGATTCCGTGCTACCACTGGTGGGAGCAGGGCTGGTATCTGCTGGGGCTGAAGCTGTATGATGCCCTGGCCGGCCGCCTGAGTCTGGGCTCGGCCCGGGCCCTGAGCGCGGCCGAAACCCGGCAGCACCTGCCCGGCCTGCAAACCCGGGGGCTGCGCGGCGGGGTGCTCTACTACGATGGTCAGTTCGACGACGCCCGCCTCGCCCTGAACCTGGCCCAGACCGCCGCCGACCACGGGGCTACGGTGCTGAACTACGTGGCCGTAACGGGCCTGCAAAAAGACGCCGCCGGCCGCCTCGGCGGGGCCACCGTCCGCGACGCGGAAACCGGCCGGGAATACGAGCTGCGGGCCAAAGTAGTGGTGAATGCCACCGGCGTGTTTGTGGATGCGGTACGGCACCTCGACCAGCCCGCGCCGCCCCTGGTGCGGCCCAGCCAGGGGGTGCACGTGGTGCTGCCCCGGGCGTTTCTGCCCGGCGCCGAAGCCCTGATGATTCCGAGTACCCCCGATGGCCGCGTACTGTTCGCCGTGCCCTGGCAGGGCCGGGTAGTGGTGGGCACTACCGATACGCTGGTCGCGCAGGCTGCTACCGAGCCCCGCCCGCTGGCGGCCGAAATCGACTTTATTCTGGAAACCGCCGGCCGCTACCTGGCCCGCCCGCCCCAACGGGCCGACGTACTCAGTACCTGGGCCGGCCTGCGCCCCCTGGCCGCGCCCACGCAGGTCGGGGCCGCCACCAAAGAAATTTCGCGCGGGCACAAGCTGCTGGTCTCGGCGTCGGGCCTGCTCACCATCACCGGGGGCAAGTGGACCACCTACCGCCAGATGGCCGAGGACGTAGTGGACCGCGCCCGCCAGCTCGGCGCGCTGGCCGTTCAGCCCTGCTCAACGGCGGAGCTGCCCATCCACGGTTTTGTGCCAACAGGTTCGGCTGCCCAACCCGCCGAAGCTGCCGATCCGCTGGCCACCTACGGGAGTGAGGCCGCCGCGGTGCGGGATTTGCTGCGCGAAAATCCGGCCTGGGCGGAAGAGCTGATAGTGGGTTTTTCCGGCATTCAGGCGCAGGTGGTCTGGGCCGCCCGCCACGAAATGGCCCGCACCGTGGAAGACGTGCTGGCCCGCCGGCTGCGGCTGCTGTTTCTGGATGCCCGGGCCGCTCAGGCCGCCGCTCCCGTGGTGGCCCGGCTGCTGGCGGCCGAGCTGGGGCTAAGTGAAACCTGGCAGCAGCAGCAGCTTAAGGCGTTTCGGGCGCTGGCTGCCGGGTATGGCTTGCCCTAGCAACGGTGTTGCCGGGCTGTACCCGCTGGCCGTTTCCCTTGCCAACGTGGAGCGCAAGGCTGCTTTCTTCCGTAACTCGCCGGTGCACCGGTTTTTCCCCGCACTTCACCACAGCCAATGATTAACCCCGACGAGTTACCCGTGCCACCCGCTTCAGCCCAGCCGGAAAGCGTGGAAGAATCGATTCTGGAAATGCTCCATATGTTCGATCCGACCACGGCCCTGCACGAGCTGGAACTGCTGGACGAGGAAACCCCACCCGCGCCCGCGCCACCGGCAGGGGACGAACCACCAGCTGAACAGTAGCTCGCCGTAAAACCAAGAAGTCCATCCTGGTCATCAGAATGGACTTCTTTCGCAGAATAAAATTCTGTTTTACAGGGGATTGGCCGGCAATACGGTGCCGCGCACTTCGCCGAAGCCGATGCGCACACCGTCCTTTTCGCAGTAGCCGCGCATGGTCACCGTGTCGCCGTCCTCGATGAATTTGCGCTCCGTGCCGTCGGCCAGGGGCAGGGGTCTGGTGCCTTTCCAGGCCAGCTCCAGCATCGAGCCGAACGAGTCGGGGGTGTGGCCACTGATGGTGCCGCTGGCGTACAGGTCGCCCACCTGCAGGTTGCAGCCGTTGCTGGTCTGGTGGGTGAGCTGCTGGGCCATGCTCCAGTACATGTACTGAAAGTTGGAGCGACACACGGTGGTTTCGGGGCCGTCGGCGGGCTGAATCGTGACTTCGAGGCTGAGGTCGACGTTGTGCTCCCCGGTCTGGCGCAGGTAGAGCAGGGGCTCGGGTTCCTGCACCGGTCCGGCCACGCGGAAGGGCTCCAGCGCGTCGAGCGTGACCACCCAGGGCGACACGCTGCTGCCGAAGCTCTTGCCCAGAAACGGCCCCAGCGGCACGTACTCCCAGCTCTGAATGTCGCGGGCGCTCCAGTCGTTGAACAGCACGAGGCCGAAAATATGCTCCTCGGCGTGCTGCAGCGGCACCGGGTGGCCCAGCTCGGTGGCTTTGCCGCCCACGAAGGCTACCTCCAGCTCGAAGTCCAGCTGCCGGGAAGGGCCGAAGGTGGGCGCGGCGTCGTCGGGGGCCTTGCGCTGCCCGTTGGGCCGGCGGATGTCGGTGCCGCTCACCACGATGCTGCTGGCCCGGCCGTGGTAGCCGATGGGAATGTGGCGCCAGTTGGGCAGCAGGGCGTTGGCCGGGTCGCGGAACATGGTGCCCACGTTGGTGGCGTGCTCGATGCTGGAATAGAAGTCGGTGTAGTTGGCGGGCTTCACGGGGCGGCGCATTTCCACCTCGCGCTGGCGCACCAGGCAGGCGTGCATAGCCTCCTCGTTGTCGCGCAGCAGGATGTTGTCGTGGCGCAGTAGCTCCGACACGCGCAGGCGTACGGCCCGCCAGGTGGGCCGCCCCAGCCGGATAAAGGCATTCAGCGACGAGCGGCGGAACACCTTGGGCTGGGTGGGGATGTCGAGGTCTTCGAAAAAGCCGAACTGGCTCACGGCGTACAGGTCGAGCACGTAGTCGCCGATGGCGACGCCTACCCGGGGGCCGCGCTCCGGCGTCTCGAAGATGCCGAAGGGCAGGTTCTGCAGCGGGAAGTCGTGGCCGGCGGGAATGTCAATCCAGGAGCGGAGCGCGGGGTTGTTCGGGTTGGTCATCGGGAAGAGCTGGGTGGATACGGCGCAAAGGTAAAATAGCCCGCCACATGAAAAGGAAGTCCAGCTAAATAGGGGCGTCGTTTAGGCAAAATCCACCAAAGCATCTACCTTGAGCCGAATCTTCCGCTGCTGATTGCCGCTATAGCGGCGGGGAGCTGAGTGGCGGGTATCGTGCCAATGGCAGGATGATACCCGCCACTCCGGCAAGGGGTAGTAGCGGCAATACAGATGTTGCCTGCAATTATATTTGACCATGCGAATCTTAGCAATCTTTTTTTTATCGACCATTATTAGCAACCTTGCTAATTCACAAAATATTTACTCTGCTTTGCAATTAAATCAGGAAAGAGAATACAAAACCAAAAAGCCTAAAAAAATTGTTGAGACAAACACTTTCTATAACACAAGTGGCACCCAGGTTGACAAAAATGTAAAGACATTTGATGGAGCAGGAATGTTGTTAGTTGAAGAAAGGTATGATGAGATTGGAACTCTTAAAGCAAGGTTAACATATACAAACGATACAACAAACAGACTTAAACTGACAAGAACTTTCGAAAGATGGAATCAATTTGGCTTTTCAAAAGAAACCGCTTTTTACAATTATGACACCAATCATTTCTTGACAAGTACAACTGACAAAGATGCTAAAGGAAATATTCTTCGCCAATCAGACCTCGTTTGTAATGACAAAGGACATCCGATACAACTGTCTCTATTTGACGGCATTGGAAATTCATTCGGAAAAGAAATTGCGGAATACTCATATGATATTAATAAAGTGGTTAATTCTGTTGTTTCCAATGATGGTAGAATTCTTTCTTCTGACACAATTAAAATTAGTTTTAAAACAGCCAGTTTGTTTCCAAACGACAGGGAAACCTATAATACAAATGGCGACTTAGTTAATTGGACAAGTAAAAACTTCAAAAGAGAAGAAACCATTTATGAAGAGGAATACAGTTATGACAGCTTTGGCAATTGCATGGAAAGCAGAATTTACAAAGTGACAATAAAAAGAAACGGAAATAAAAAAAAGACATAGATAGGATTTTTAAAAAAGCCTTTACTTACTGACGACAAATAACTGCAGGCAACAAAGGTATTGCTGCAAGCAGGGCATGACGTTGTTATCTTCGGTTGCAGTTCGCTGTCAGCTTCAGTTTCAGCAGGACAAGCATCTTTGGGCTTTTGTTTGTTATCTTTTACTTTTATAACTTTATTCAGCAGCGGTTGGGGTCGGACACAGCAATGAATTCCCTGCCTGCAGCAATACCCGACCGTTAGCGGCAAGTGTAAACGACCACATTTCCGAATGACACATTAGACAAAATAAGGACGACAAAAATATTTTTAATTAAAAAAATGATACCGAGAATTCAAACATTAAACGAAAAGAAATTAGTCGGCAGACGACTAACAATGAGTTTTGCTGATTATAAAATTGGGGAGCTATGGCGGACTTTTTCTCCAAGACGAAAAGAAATTACCAACAACTTGACAAACGACCTAATTTCGTTGGTTGTTTACAAGCCCAATCATTTTGCCGACTTCAAAATGACTAACGAATTTGAAAGGTGGGCAACAGTTGAAGTTTCGACCTTTGACAATGTGCCGTCCGAAATGGAAACGTTTGATTTACAAGGCGGACTTTATGCGGTTTTTGACTATAAAGGTTTGAACACAGACAATTCAATTTTTCAATATATTTTAGGGACTTGGTTGCCATACTCAGACTACGTTTTAGACAACAGACCTCATTTTGAAGTTTTGGGCGACAAGTATAAAAACAACGACCCTATATCTGAAGAAGAAATTTGGATACCAATAAAAACGAAATGATAACACCAGCCGCTAACAGCACCTACCCAAAAGGCGGGGTTTCGTGCTTCGCAGACACATTTGTGCAAGCTGAAAGTTCAGTTCTCCGAATGGAGTTTAGTGTTAAAAATCCCGCCCTTCGGGTAGCTACAAACCGTTGTGCGTCAGCTTAAAAATTGAAAAGGTAAACTAAATAAAAATTGCAATGACAAATACAAAAGAAAACGTTGTTTGGATAACAGGTGCTTCGTCTGGTATTGGCAAAGCTATGGCCTTTGAGTGGGCAAGATTAGGGTATAAAGTGGTGCTTTCTGCTAGACGTAAAGAATTATTAGAGGATATTGCACTTGAAATTAAGAATTCGGGTGGAGAAACATTGGTAGTTCCAGTTGATATTATGGAAGAAAAATCAATAGAAAATGCTGTGCAAAGTATCATAACCACTTGGGGACGTTTAGATATTGCTGTGGCCAATGCTGGGTTTGGTGTTTTTGGGAGTATAGATAAGTTGACTGCAAAAGATTGGAACAGGCAATTACAAGGTAATGTCACCGGGTTAGCCTTGACGGTAAAATATGCCCTGCCACATTTGAAGCAAAACCAGGGTCGCATTGGTTTAGTGGGCAGTGTAGGAGCTTATCTTCCTAACCCTAATGTCGGAGCCTATGGTGCTTCAAAAGCTGCTGTACATTCAATTGGTCTGACATTGCAGGTTGAATTAAAGGGTACCGGTGTGAGTTGTACTACCATACATCCTGGATTTGTTGTGTCGGAGATTGCCAGAATTGATAATGAAGGCGTTTGGCATCCTGAACGTCCAGATCCACGTCCATCAAATTTAATGTGGCCAACGGATAAAGCTGCGAAAGTTATGGTGAAGGCCATAATAAAGCGAAGAAGAAATTATGTTTTCACAACCCACGGGAGAGTTTTTGTTTGGTTGCAGCGGTGGTTTCCCGGCTTGGTGAGAACGATTGTTTCAAAAGGTCCAAAACCAGAATAAAAAAAGACAGGTCGTAATCTGACTTTAACCAACGAAAAAGGAAATAGGAACGCACAACAGGCGGTTTGGCAATATGGCGGGGCGACGAATACATTCTCGGGTTTTGTTCAGTAATCAGCTTCAGTTCCAGTAGACGAATAACATTGAGCAAGGGTATAAGCAATGAACTTTTATTTATGAATTTAGCTTCGGTTACGGGCTGACGATTTTAAAATACCCACCAACGCAAAGCCCGAAACCGTTAGCGGAAAGTGTAATATACGGTACTCAATACTAAACGATGAAATACGTAAAATGAATTATAAAACCCTGAACTTGAAACCAAAAACTGTTTTCTTACTTGATGGGCTGGGCGCTGTTTTAACGGCTGTTATTTTGACGGAAGTTCTTAAGACTTTCAATGAATATTTTGGAATGCCTCGAAAGGCACTTACACTGCTTTCAATATTAGCATTGATTTTCGCTGTTTATTCATTTTCTTGTTTTGCGTTTTCAGGCACTGACTCCCCAAAGCTTTTAAAACCTATTATTGGGGCTAATTTAACTTACTGTGTTTTGACGTTGGGACTCGTGATATATTTTTATAATCAACTTACGGTTTTAGGTTTAACCTACTTTGTTGGAGAGATTTTACTAATATGCGGCCTTGTTTGCATTGAAATAAAAGCCTTAAAAGTCAGGAGTGTGTAAACTTGAAGCTGAGTGCTTCGAAACCTGCCCGAACGCAAGGGCCTGAACAAGTAGCCGCCAAACCCGGAACCGGCAATCTGCCGGCCCCACCACCGCGCCCCGCGGCCGCCGCAACCCGGCAGGAGCGGGGCGTGGGCAATTTTCACTCCCGGGCCGCAGTCGGGGTAGCCGACTGGAAATCAACGGAAACACCAAGGGCCGGCCACAACGACCGGCCCTGAGCCAAAAACCAAAAACAAACAACCAAAAACCAGAATCACCGAACCGAGGTAGCCGACTGGAAATTAACGGAAACACCAAGGGCCGGCCACAACGGCCGGCCCTGAGCCAAAAACCAAAAGCAAACAACCAAAAACCAGAATCACCGAACCGAGGTAGCCGACTGGAAATCAACGGAAACACCAAGGGCCGGCCACAACGACCGGCCCTGAGCCAAAAACCAAAAACAAACAACCAAAAACCAGAATCACCGAACCTGCCCGGCGGGCTGCTCTTCCATTGGCGTCAGGTTCACGGCTACCACCGACCGGATTTCGGGCACGGCTTTCTTCACCGATTCCTCCACGCCGGCCTTGAGCGTCATCGGCGACATGGGGCAGGTGCCGCAGGCGCCCAGCAGCTCCAGGTGCAGCACCATCTCGTCGGTGATGGCCAGCACCCGCACGTTGCCGCCATCGGCAGCCAGGTAGGGCCGGATGGAGTCCAGCGCCAGCTCGATGCGGGGCAGCAGCGGGTGATTTTCGACGGCAGGGAGAGTTGTCATAAATCGCAGATTAACGCTGGCTTTGCTGATTGCGCTGACCAGCGGACATCAGGTGGACCAAAAGAACCAGCCCGTAAAAGTAATCCTTTTGGCCGGTAAGGAAGCAACCAATCGGCCGGCCCCGAAGTTCGCCGGCAGCTTGGTCGCCCAGGCTGCTCAGCGAAATCAAACGAATCAGCAGTACTCAGCGATTCATTTCCACTACCTGGGTGCGGGGTGCTGCGGCATTGCGGATCGAAATCTGGCGGGCCACTTCCTCGGCCAGGTGTGCGAACACTTCCCCGGTAGGGGTGCCGGGCTGCAATACGGCCGGGGTACCCTGGTCGCCGTTTTCGCGGATGCTCTGCACCAGCGGAATCTGGCCCAGCAGCGGCACCTCGTGCTTATCGGCCAGGGCTTTTCCGCCCCCTTCACCGAAGATGAAGTACTTGTTGTCGGGTAGCTCGGCGGGCGTAAACCAGGCCATGTTCTCCACCACGCCCAGCACGGGCACGTTGATCTGGGGCTGGCGGAACATCTGCAGGCCTTTCTGCGCATCGGCCAACGCCACTTTCTGGGGCGTGGTCACGATGATGGCCCCCGTCACGGGCAGCGTCTGCACCAGGGTGAGGTGAATGTCGGAGGTGCCGGGCGGCATGTCGATGAGCAGATAGTCCAGGTCGCCCCACTCCACTTCGGTGATGAACTGCTTCAGCGCCGACGAGGCCATGGGTCCGCGCCACACGATGGCGCTATCCGACGGGGCCAGGAAGCCGATGCTCATCAGGCGCACGTCGAACTTGACGATGGGCTGAATCAGGTTTTTGCCCTCGGGAGTCTGAAATACGTGCGGCTTTTCGTTCTCCACGCCAAACATCAGCGGCATGCTGGGGCCGGAAATATCCGCGTCGATCAGCCCGACTTTGGCGCCGGTGCGGGCCAGGGCAATGGCCAGGTTGGCCGTGACGGTGCTTTTGCCCACGCCGCCCTTGCCCGAAGCCACGGCAATGATGTTCTTCACGCCGCTGAGCACGGCCGAATTGGCCGCCCGGGCCGTAGTCACGCGGGACGTGAGGTTCACCTTCACCTCCGCGTCCTTGTCGACCATGGTATGAATGGCGCGCACGCAGGCGTTGTGGATCAGCTCCTTGAGCGGGCAGGCGGGAGTGGTGAGGATAACGGAAAACGACACGGTTTTGCCGTCGATGTGCACGTCCTCAATCATGTTGAGCGTGACGAGGTCCTTGCCCAGGTCGGGCTCTTCCACGTAGCTCAGGGCCTTGAGAACGTCTTCTTTGGTAATGGCCATAGGATGGAAATCAAAGTGCAGAGAGCAAAGATAACCCGGAAATGCGGGCCAAGGTTAGATCCGGGGGCCGGCGGATCATTTAGCGCTAGCTCAGGCCGAACTGCGCCAGCAGCGCTTCCTTGTACTGCTTGCCGATGGGCAGCTTCTCGGGCAGATTATACAGCTCGGCCTCGTTGCCGCTGATGGCCCTGATGGCGTCCATGCGCACGATGTAGGATTTCTGGATGCGGGTAAACCGGGTTGCCGGCAGCTGATTTTCCACCCGGCTCATGCGCAGATAGGTGATGATGATGCGGTCCTGGAGGATGATTTTGATGTAGTCCTTCATGCCCTCGATGTAGTAGATTTCATCGAACAATACCCGCCGCAGGGAATGGCCTTCCTTCACGAACAGGAACTGCGGCTCGGCCGCTACCACGGCCGTCGGGCGACTGTTTATTACCGCCAGGGCCTTATTCACGGCCTTCAGGAAGCGCGGAAACGACACGGGCTTGACGATGTAATCCAATGCATCCAGCTCAAACCCTTCGAGCGCGTGGTTCGGCGAGGCCGTGACAAACACCACGTAGGGCGGATTGTGCAGGGAGCGGATAAACTCAATTCCGTTGACCTGGGGCATGTTGATATCCGAGAACAGCAGGTCGATGCGCTGCTGCTGCAACACTTCCAGGGCCTCAAATACGTGCTCACAGCTGGCTACCAGGTGCAGGTGGGGCAGCTGGGCAATGTAGCCCTGCAGTAGTTCGCGGGCAAAGGGCTCGTCGTCAATAATCAGGCAGTTGATCATGGGGTAGGGGTAAGAGCGGGCGCCGGAACAACCGGCGGGCGGGCGGGAGCCGCCAGGGGCGACAGGCGAAGAGTCAGGGAGACGCGGTAGGTATGAGCGGCCAGGTCGTGGGTGATGACCAGGTTATAGTCGGCGGGGGCGAAGTGCAGGGCCAGGCGCTGGCGGACGTTGGCGATGCCCACGCCGCCAAACTCGCGGCGGGGGGCGGCGGGGCTACAGCTGTTGCTGACTTCAAACCGGAGCTGCGCGTTCTGCACCTTCAGCGAGATAGTCACCCACGAAGCCTCCAGGCTGCTGTCGATGCCGTGCTTGAAGGCATTTTCCACGAACGGGAAAAACAGCAGGGGCGTGACCTGAAACTGGTCGATGGGGCCGGACTGCTGGTAGCCGATGCTCACCTTCTGACCGTAGCGCAGCCGCTCCAGCTCCAGATACGCCGCCAGAAAGCCGGTTTCCTGGCGTACCGGAACCTGCGCCGCATCCGACTCATACATGGTGTAGTGCATCAGGTGGGCAAGGTGCTGAACCATAGCGGGGGCGCGCTCGTCCTGCTTCACCACCATCGTGTAGATATTGTTCAGGGTGTTGAACAGAAAATGCGGGTTGACCTGGGCTTTCAGAAAGTTGATTTCCAGGTTCAGATTTTCCCGCTGCAGGCGCAGGCTGCGGTTGCTGCTGGTAAGCAAAAACAGCAGAAACCGCAGCAGAATGGGCTGCAGCGGGATGATGATAAAGTCGTTGAGGCCCATGCTGACGCCGTACCACGAGAAGACGCCAACCCACACCCCCTTATCCAGCGTGCGGTGGACGTAAGTGCCCCATTCGCCCAGGGCCGCGCCGGACTGCACCAGCGCGGCGTAGGTGGCGTGCGAAAGCAGGGCCCAGAAGTAGTAGATGGCCCCCAGCCCCAAGCCGCTCAGCAGCCACCGCCGCCGCACGATAAACCGGGGAAGCACGACGTGCGAGAAGAAATAGAACCCAACGACGGCGGCTACCAGGTCTTTGGCCATCAGGGCGAAGGTGATGGCCGGCAACGTCGGCTGCAGCAACGACAGCAGATATTCGAAGCCCATCAGCCCAGTCCACATCGTCAGGTGGAGCGCTACCCGCGCGCGGCCCGAGTAGGTCCGGGGGACGAAAGAGGGCGCTAAGGAAAGGGGCTTACCCATTGGGCACCAGTTGAATATGAAGCCGCACCCGTACGCTGGTTTCGTCCTCGGTCAGCTCAACCGTATGCCGCTCCGGATACTGGAGTTGCAGCCGCCGCCGCGCCGCCCGGATAGCGCCGTCGGTGCCGTAGCCGCTGGCCCCGGCGGCGGCGCAAACCCGCGCGAAAGTGGCCTGCACGGCGTACGGAGTTACCTCTATCGTGCTGGTGATAGTAGTGCCGGAGTCAGTTTCGGAACCGGCAAACAGCCGCTCCAGAAAGGGATAGAGCACCAGGGGTACGATATGCTGCGTCGTGACGGGGCCCGAGATGGTGTGGTGGATGGTGGTGGCGACCCGGCTGCGCAGGCGCTCCAGGGCCAGGTAATCGTCCAGAAACTCCAGCTCCCGGCTTAGCAGCACGGTTTCCGTTTCGGCCTCGTAGAGGGTGTAGCGCATCAGGTCGGCCAGGTGCAGCACCATGTCGCCCGCCCGCGGGTCGCGGTGGCGGGTAAAGTGGTGCAGCGTGCCGAGGGTATTGAACAGAAACCGGGGGTTGATCTGGGCTTTCAGGTAGCGCAGCTCCAAGTCGAGCTGATTGCGCTCCAGGGCCAGCCGCCGCCGGTCCACGACCTGGGCGTAGGCCAGAAAGCTCACGACCACGGGAAACACCATATTGGCCTGCATGTCCAGCGCCATCGTCAGCAGCCCCATACCACTGAATACTGCGCGCTGGAGCCCCGGCTGGTAAACGCTTTGGTAATAGCGGGCCAGCGCGGGCGTGACGGGCAGATACCGGTTGGCGAGCTGGTAGCCGTAGAAGTTGAACAAGCCGTAGGCGTACACGAGCAGCACGGCTCCGGCCAGGGCCAGCCAGAACCGCCCCCGCAACAGCCAGCGCGGGATAATCAGGTACACCAGCGCATTAAACAGGCCGATGGCAAATACCATCCGCAGCCCTACCAACGACCCGATCGGGCCGTCGAAGGAGTAGTTCGGACGGTTGTACCAGGCAAAGTAAAAACCGCACAGCAGCGCCCACAGCAGCAGCTGCAACAGCACGGCCGTGGTTCGGGCGCTCAGCGTATGCCAGCCAAGAGCGGAACCGGAAGGAGAGTCGGGCATGGAAAAAAGGAGGACAACTCGGGCTTTGGTGGGGTGGGGCCGACACTTGGTCGAATAATATTCCCGCCCTTAAAGCTCTGCAATTTCTTTGGGTCAGATTCTTCCTCAACCCAACTAATGGTTTTCCCATGGCTTGCTTCTCCCGTTTCTTATCGGCCCGCTCACGTCGCTTTCCGGCCGGCTGCCGCCTTCTCCCCCTGGCTTGCACAATACTGGGCAGCCTGCTCAGCCCCGCGGTGCAGGCCCAGGACAGTACGCTTACCCGGTTGGTGCAGAAAAATCAATATGCCCTCACCCAAAGCAACGGGCAGTTTGCCGGCACTGGCTGGGAGAAACTGCAGCTCGATGTTCAGAAAAGCCAGCTCGTACTGGTCGGCGAAGATCATGGTATGGCGCAGATACCCGGCTTCACCACGGCCCTGGCCCGGGTGCTGCAGCCGGCGCTGTACGTAGCCGAGATTGACAAGTATCAGGCCCGGGACCTGAACCGGTTGGCGGCCCAGCCCGGTCTGCCGTCCACCTTCGAGAAGCAACACCCCATGGCGCTGTCGTTCTACAGCTGGGCCGAAGAGTTTGAGCTGGCCCGTTCCCTGCTGGCCCAGAACGTGTCCATCGTGGGCATCGAGCAGGTGGGGTCGGCTACTCCCGGCCGCTTTTTCGGGCTGCTGGCCGGGCAGGTGAAGAGCCCGCCCGCCCGGGCCTACCTGCGCCAGCGCGCGGTGGTCTACCAGGCCCGCGACCGGGCCGGCATGGTAACGGGCCAGTACGATACCAGCACGATGATTGCCTTGCAGCAGTCGGGGGTCGACAGCCTGCGGGCCTTCACGCGCCAGGAAAGCCCGGCCGTCCGGCAGATGGTGGAGGATTTCGTGGCCAGCTGGCAGATCTTTCAGCTCAACAAAGCCGGTAAGCCCGGGGCCCACCGCACCCGCATCAACCTGATGAAGCGCAACCTGCTCACCGAGCTGCAGGCCTACCAGTCGGTGGGCCAGCCCCTGCCCAAAATGCTCTTTAAATTCGGGGCCTACCACCTGGGGCGGGGCCGCAGCATCTGGGGCGATATGTACGACGTCGGCAACCTGGCCATGAGCCTGGCCGATAGCCACGACCAGAAGTCGCTGCATATCTTCATCATGGGCAAGCAGGGGACCAAAGTAGGGGGAGCCAACCCGGATGATTTCACCAGGAACGTGACCTCGTATTCCAGCGCCGACGAGGCGATGGTCAAGCCCTTCATGGCCCAGACCAAACCCGGCTCCGCCTGGCAGGTTTTCGACCTGCGCCCCCTGCGCCGGGCCCTGCTCAGCGAGCAGCTCACGGTGGCCAGTCAGGCGCTGGAAGCCACCATCCTGGGCTACGACTACGTGGTGATTATCCCGGAAACCACGGCCAGCCATAATTATTAGCCCGCATATTCTTATATCAGGTTTATTGCTCGTGGCCGATATGCTGCCCACCGGACAGCCGCCTTTTGCGGTGGACGATCCGGTGGGCAGCACCAGGGTGAGGTTCCGGGGTAGTGGGTGTTGCGGGAGGAAAAAGAGTGTTTTCCGGGCGGCATATCGTCGTACCTTCGTAGACCTGTCCGCTCTCCACCTGTTGCCCTCAGTACCCTTGGCCCGCATCCCGAAAGAAACCATCGACCAGATTATTCACCTCGCCGACATTGTGGAGGTAGTGGGTGATTTCGTCAGCCTGAAGAAGAAGGGCCAGAATATGTGGGCCTGCTGCCCGTTTCACCACGAGAAGTCGCCCTCGTTTTCGGTGGCCCCGGCCAAGGGGCTCTACAAGTGCTTCGGCTGCGGCAAGGCCGGCGGCGTGGTGCAGTTTATCATGGACATCGAGGGCAGCAGCTACGTGGAGGCCCTGAAGTACCTGGCCAAGAAGTACGGCATCGAAATCCAGGAAGAGGAAAAGACGCCCGAGCAGCAGCTGGCCCAGAATGAAAAGGACTCCCAGTTTATCGTCTCCAACTGGGCCAAGGACCACTACCACAAGCTGCTGCTCGAAACCGAGGAGGGGCAGAGCATCGGCCTGAGCTACCTGCGCCAGCGCGGCCTCAACCAGCATACCATCCAGACCTTCGAGCTGGGCTACTCACTCGACCTCTGGGACGACCTGCTGAAAGCCGGCCAGAAGGAAGGCTTCCAGGCCAAGTACCTCGAAAAAACCGGCCTTACCGTCATCCGCGAGGACGAGCAGGGCAAGGACTCCGGCCGCCGCTACGACCGGTTCCGGGGCCGGGTGATGTTCCCGATTCACAACGTGTCGGGCCGGGTTATCGGCTTCGGGGCCCGCACGCTCAAGGCCAACGACAAGACGGCCAAGTACCTCAACTCGCCCGAGTCGGAGATTTACCACAAGTCGGATGTGCTCTACGGGCTGTTTCAGGCCCGGCAGGCCATCCGCTCGGAGGAAGTCTGCTACCTCGTCGAAGGCTACCTCGACGTGCTCAGCCTCTATCAGGGCGGCATCAAGAACGTAGTGGCCTCGTCGGGAACCTCGCTCACCGAAAGCCAGATCCGGCTGATCGGCCGCTATTCGGAGAACGTGACGGTGCTCTACGACGGCGACGCGGCCGGCATCCGGGCCTCGCTGCGGGGCATCGACATGCTGCTCGAAGGCGGGCTGAACGTGCGCGTGGTGCTGTTTCCCGACGGCGACGACCCCGACAGCTACATCCGCAAAGTCGGCGACCAGCGCTTTAAGGAGCACCTGGACAGCGCCAGCCAGGACTTCATCAGCTTCAAAACCGCCGTGGTGGCCAAGGAAGCCGCCCAGGACCCGGTGAAAAAGGCCGAAGCCATCCGCGACGTGCTCCAGAGCATTGCCAAAGTGCCCGACCCCATCAAGCGCCAGGTGTTTCTGCAGCAGACCTCCGGGGCCTTCGGCATCGACGAGCAGGTGCTGATTACGGAGTACAACAAGCTGGTGAAGAACGTGGGGCAGAAATACGGCTCCTCGTCCGCCGGCGCCGGTGCGGCCGGCGGCCGGCCCGCGGCCGCGGCCGGTTCCAGCCCGCGCGTGCCCGCGCCGTCGATGAGCCCGGAGGAAGAAGCGGAAATGGCCATGTACGGCGGCTCGCCCGATGATTTCGCTCCGGCGGGTACCAGCACCAAGCCGGCGCACGACGACATGGAGCCGGTACCGGATCTGGTGCAGGTCTGCGAGCGGGAAATCGTGCGCCTCATGGTGCTCTACGCCGCCCAGCCCCTCAGCGAGGAAATAGCCGTGGCCCAGTACATCTTCGGGCAGCTGGAAGACACGCCCCTGCGCACCCCGATTTATGCCGACCTGCTGCACCTGTGCCGCCAGGAGCTGGAGCAGGGTCGCTGGCCCGACGTGCGCCACTTCATCCAGCACAGCCGCGCCGATATCCGCGCCACCGTCAGCGACCTGGCCACCGAAAAGTACGACCTGAGTCCGAACTGGACCACCCACCAGATCTACGTGCCCCGGGAGCTGGACCAGCTCCAGCAGGCCTGCGACAATGCCATTCTGCGCCTCAACAAAGTGAATGTGCAGCGTGAGCTAAGCGTGCAGCTCGACGCCCTGCGCCACCCCATGGACGAGCTGACCATGCTCGAAACCCTGGGCACCATCAAGCTGCTCAAGGACATGGACAACCGCCTGGGCGACCTGCTCGGCACCGTTATCCCGCGCGGAGCCATGTAGGTGGTGATATGGTGAGAACTCAGAATGCGGTACCTCTGCACGTCAGCTTCTAACGTAAATTTCAGGTTGGTGTACCCGGCCGTTCAACGAGACGCCTCACCCCCTGACCCCCTCCGCCGCTTGATGCGCGGAATGAAAAGAAGAGGAGGGAACACCGGACACGCTTCTGACGTTTGGCTCCCCCTCTCCTTTTTCGGAGAGGGGGCCGGGGGGTGAGGCATCTCGTTGAACGACTATATACACCATCCCGAAATCTGCTCTAAAATCTCCACTCACCATTCATGCCCTCTACTACCAACAACCTGCTGATCCTGTGGAAGCGGGCCAACCTGAGCCGGTTTGTGCTGGCGCTGGTGCTGGCCGGCGTCAGTTTCGGCGTGGGCATCGTCGGCTTCATGAGCATTGAGGACTACGGCCTGCTCGACGCGGTATACATGACCATGATTACCGTGTCCACGGTCGGGTTCGGGGAGGTGCATCCGTTGTCGCCGGCGGGCCGGCTGTTTGTTTCTATCTACATCTTCTTCAATTTGCTCGTCATTGCCTACCTCGTGTCGGTGCTGACAACCTATATCTTCGACGGCGAGCTGCGTACCGTATTCAAAATGTTTAAATCTGACCACGAAATCCGCGGCTACTCCGACCATGTGATTGTCTGCGGCTTTGGCCGCAACGGCAGCAAAGCCTACCACGAGCTGCGGGCCAACGGTGCCCGGGTGGTGGTGGTGGAGCAGAACCAGGACCTGCTGCGGGAGGAGGCCGAGGAAGGGGGCGGGGCTATTCCCGTGGTCTTCGGCGACGCCACTACCGACGAAGCGCTGCGCGCCGCCGGGGTGGAGCGGGCCCGGGCCCTGATTACGGCCCTGCCCAAGGATGCCGACAACGTGTTCGTGGCCCTCACGGCCCGGGAGCTGAACCCCAACATCAAGATTATTGCCCGTGCCAGCCTCAAAACCAGCGAGAGTAAGCTGCTGCGCGCCGGGGCCGATTCGGTGGTGATGCCCGACGAAATCGGGGGCTCCCACATGGCCAACCTGATTATGCGGCCCGAGGTAATCCGGTTTCTGGAAATGATCAGCGGTCTGGGGCCCAACAAGCTGCGCCTGGAGGAAATGAGCTACCACGACCTGGGCCGCGAGTGGCAGGGCATGAGCATCCGCGAGCTGGATATCCGCTCCCGCACCGGGGCCACCGTCATCGGCCTCAAGCAGAGCACCGGCGAATTCCTGATCAGCCCCAGCGCCGACACCCGGCCCGGCGTCGACGATATCCTGTTGGTGCTCGGTACGGATGAGCAGGTGAATGCGCTGGTGGCGCAGTTCAAGCGGCTGAATTCGCAGTCCCGGCGCCTGTAGCTCCCAACGCCCGTCCGGGGAGGGGCGGGCAATGGTTGTCGCGTGGGGGGGTAAAATGACCGGAATTTGACAAACTTGGCTCGTCAGCAGTGAAAAGCCTTTCTGCGTAGCTTTGCCAGCCTTCCATTTCCCGTCCCGTTCCGTGCGCATTCTCCAGGTCTGTTCCCGCGTGCCCTTCCCCCCCCACGATGGGGGCGCTATTGCTATGTACGACGTAGCGGCCGGGCTGGCCCGGCAGGGCCACGCCGTAACGGTGCTGGCCATCAACACGCCCAAGCACTTCCAGGCGGCCGACGTGCTGGCGCACCTGCCGGGGGTGCGCCTCGTCACGGTGCCCGTCGATACCCGCCTGTCGCCGGTGAAGGCGCTGAAAAACCTGCTGGTGGGCACCATGCCCTACAATGTGGAGCGCTTCGTCAGTCCGGCCGTAGCGGATCGGCTGACCGGGCTGCTGCGCGACGAGCAATTCGATGTGGTGCAGATGGAAGGTACTTTCGTGGCCTGGTACGTGGATGTGGTGAGGCGCGTGGCGCCCACGGTGCCGGTGGTGCTGCGGGCCCATAACCTGGAATATACCATCTGGCAGATGCTGGCCGCCCGGGAGCTGAACCCGCTAAAGCGCTTCTATCTGGCGCATCTGGCTAAGGGACTGAAGAAATTTGAGGAACATTACCTCGGCCGGTTCGACGCCGTGGCTGCCATTACCGAGCCCGACCAGCGCCGGCTGCGGGCCCTGGGCTGCCCTGAGCCCGTGGTGTTCGTGCCCGCCGGCGTCGACATGAGCCGGTTCCGGCCGGATGCCGCCCGCCAGGCCAGGCCCCGCACCCTGTTTATGATTGGCTCCCTCAACTGGCTGCCCAATCTGGAAGGCCTCGACTGGTTTCTGCGGGAAGTATGGCCGGCGGTGCACGGGAAAATGCCCGATCTGGAGCTGCACCTGGCCGGCAAGGATACGCCCGCCCGTATTCAGCAGCTGGGGTTGAAAAACGTGTTCGTGCACGGCTTCGTGGAGTCGGCGGCGGCGTTTATGCAGCAGTACGAGCTGATGCTGGTGCCGCTGCTGTCGGGGGGCGGCATGCGCATCAAAATCATCGAGGGCATGGCCCTGGGCAAGTGCGTGATCAGCACGGGGCTGGGCTCGGAGGGCATCTTCGTGCGCAACGGCCACGACATCATTCTCTGCGACGAGCCCTCGGAATGGGTGAGCCGGATTGAAAGCTACTACCGCGGCGGACTGGGCCACGCGGCCATCGGGCAGGAAGCGGCCCGCACCATTGCCCGCCTCTACGACAACCGGCGGGTGGTGGAAAGCTTCCTCGATCTGTACCGCATCGTGAGCCGCCGGGTGCAAAGCGCGTAAGTTTGCCCCCCATGAAGCTGCTCGTTCTGTTGTCCCGGTTTCCGTACCCCCTCGATAAAGGCGACAAGCTGCGGGCTTACCATCAGCTGCGCTACCTGGCCCGGCACCACGAAATCTGCCTGCTGGCCCTCACCGATGAGCCCGTTACCGCGGAGGCGGAAGCCGCCGTGCGGCCCCTGTGCCGGGGTGGGCTGCACGTGCACCCGCTGCGCAAGCCCGGTATTGCCGCCAACATGACCCGGGCCCTGGCCACCGGCCGGCCCTTTCAGGTGGGCTATTTCTACGATGCCGCCGCCCAGCGCCGCCTCGACGCGCTGCTGCTGGAGTTTCAGCCCCGGCACGTGTACTGCCAGCTGATCCGGATGGCCGAGTACCTGCGTCCCCACGCCGGCCGCTACCCCATGACGCTCGACTACATGGACGTATTTTCGGCCGGCATGACCCGGCGCGCCGCGCAGGCCCCGGTCTGGCAGCGCCCGGTGTTGGCGCTCGAAGCGCGCCGCCTGCTGGCCTACGAGGCCCGGGCCTTCGACTGGTTTGCGCACCACACCATCATTTCCGACCAGGACCGCCAGCTTATCGGCCACCCCCGGCGCCAGCAGATTCACGTGGTGCTCAACGGCATCGACACCGATTTTTTTCAGCCCGTGGCCCAACCCACAGAATACGATATCGTGTTCTGTGGCAATATGAGCTACCACCCCAACGTGGATGCGGCCCTGTTTCTGGCCACCGAGATTCTGCCCCTGGTGCAGCAAACCCACCCCGAAGCCCGTCTGCTGATTGCCGGCACCACGCCCGCTGCCCGGGTGCTGGCCCTGGCTTCGGCGCACGTTACCGTCAGCGGCTGGCTGCCCGATATCCGCGATGCCTACGCTTCGGCCCGCGTGTTTGTAGCGCCCATGCGGGTGGGCACCGGGTTGCAGAACAAGCTGCTCGAAGCCATGGCCATGCGCCTGCCCTGCGTGACAACGACCCTGGCCAACAACGCCCTGCGCGGGGTGCCCGGCGAGGACCTGCTGGTGGGCAACACGGCCGCCGAGCTGGCCGGGCACATCGCGGGGCTGCTGGCAGCAGCCCCGCTGGCGGCCGGTCTGGCGGAAAGAGGGCAGCAGTTCGTGCGCCGTCACTACAACTGGGCGGCGGCTACGCGGCAGCTGGAAGTGCTGTTCGAAGGGTAACCAAGCGTGGTGGTGCCACGACTTTTTTAGTCGTGGTACCACTATCGTTGCACGACCGTCCGGCATCAGCAACGATAGTGGTACCACGACTTTGAGTCGTGGCACCACCACGGCCGCCGCCCCCCACGGCGCAAAGCCCGCCGATACCCCGTAACTTCGGGCCGCCGTAGCCGGTTGTATCGCCGGGGCGCCCGTAAAAATCTGCTCCCAACTCCCATGCTTGATTCCATTGAAGACGCCATTGCCGACATCCGGGCCGGCAAAGTAGTAATTGTAGTAGACGACGAGGACCGCGAAAACGAGGGCGACTTTATCTGCGCCGCCCGCTGCGCCACGCCCGAGGTTATCAATTTCATGGCCACCCACGGGCGCGGCCTGGTGTGCGCGCCCATCACCGAGGCCCGCTGCGAAGAGCTGGGGCTGGAGCTGATGGTGGGCCGCAACACGGCCCTGCACGCCACGCCTTTCACCGTGAGCATCGACCTGCTGAAGAACGGCGTGACCACCGGCATTTCGGCCTCCGACCGGAGCAAGACCATTCTGGCCCTTATCGACCCCAGCACCAAACCCGAGGATATGGGTAAGCCGGGCCATATTTTTCCCCTCAAAGCCCGCAAAGAAGGCGTGCTGCGCCGCGCCGGCCACACCGAGGCGGCCGTAGACCTGGCCCGCCTGGCCGGATTTGAGCCCGCCGGGGTGCTGGTCGAAATCCTGAAGGAAGACGGCGAAATGGCCCGCCTGCCCGATCTGGAGCTGGTGGCCAAGCGCTGGGACCTGAAGCTGATTTCGGTTCAGGACCTGATCCGGTACCGCCTGCGGAAGGAAAGCCTGATTACCCGCGACATCGCGGTGCAGATGCCCACCGAGCACGGCGACTTCGAGCTGGTGGCCTTCACCCAGAACTCCACGGGGGCCCAGCACCTGGCGCTGGTGAAAGGCGACATCAGCGGCGACGAGCCGGTATTGGTGCGCGTACACAGCTCCTGCGTGACGGGTGACATCTTCGGCTCCTGCCGCTGCGACTGCGGCTCCCAGCTCCACCAGGCCATGCAGCAGATTGAGCGCGAAGGCCGCGGCGTGGTGGTTTACATGAACCAGGAAGGCCGCGGTATCGGTCTGCTCAACAAGCTGCGGGCCTACAAGCTCCAGGAAAACGGCCGCGACACCGTGGAAGCCAACCTCGAGCTGGGCTTCGGCATGGATGAGCGCGACTACGGCGTGGGGGCGCAGATTCTGCGCGACCTGGGCGTCAGCAAGATGCGTCTGCTCACCAACAACCCCCGCAAGCGCACCGGTCTGGTGGGCTACGGCCTGGAAATCGTGGACACGATGCCCATTGAAATTGCGCCCAACCAGCACAACGAGTCTTACCTCACCACCAAGCGCGACAAGCTGGGCCACACCATCCTGACTAAGGACCGCACCGCCCACGCCGACCCCGACGCGGCCGTACCGGTAGGGTAGAAAATTGGTTTTTTGCTCTTTGCCGACGCCCTACACCGGACAGTGTAGGGCGTTTTGATTGACTACTGCGCCGTCGCAGGGCTACCGCCCGTATACAGGATTTCACAACGTGCTGATTTTTCGTTTATGCTGCTGCCCCAGATTATCCTGTTCAACAGGCGGCGCCAACGGTCCGCGGTGGCCCCGCCGCCGGGGCCGCCGTCAATCGAGCCCATTCGGAACGCTTTGGAGGGCTTAAAGAACGTGGCGCTCATTGGGACCGGTATTCTGAGCGCGGGCATGGGTCTGAAGGGCTTTTTGCTATCGAGTCACTTCATTGACGGAGGCGCGACGGGCGTTTCCATGCTGCTGGCGGCGGAGCTGAAATTTCCCTTGTCCTGGGGGATTCTGCTCATAAATCTGCCGTTTCTGCTGCTGGGCTACCGGCAGATGGGGCTGCGCTTCGCGCTGAAAAGCGCGGCGGCCATTGCCGGTCTGGCCCTGTGCCTGGCCGTCGTGCCTTACCCCGATGTAACGCCCGACCTGTTGATTACGGCCGTATTCGGGGGCGTATTTATCGGGGCCGGCATTGGGCTGGCCATGCGCGGCGGGGTCGTGCTCGATGGCACCGAGATAGTGGCCCTGCTCATCAGCAAGCGCAGCTCTTTGCTCAAAGTCAGTGATGTGGTTTTGTTGCTCAATATGGTTATTTTCGGGGTGGCGGCTTTCGTGCTGGGCGTCACGGAGGCCCTGTATTCCATCCTCACTTACGTGGCGGCGTCCAAAACCCTGGACTTTATTCTCACCGGCATCGAGCAGTACACCGGAGTAACCATCATTTCCAAACGTAGCGAAGATATCCGCCACGTTATCACGCGGTGGCTGGGCGGGGGCGTCACTATGTATAAGGGCGAGAGTGGCTACGGCAAGCCCGGTGAGCAGGAGGAAATCAACATCGTGTTTACCGTCGTTACGCGTTTGGAGCTGCCCCGGCTGCGCGAGGAGGTGAAACGCCTCGACCCCCACGCGTTCATCGTGCAGCACCGCGTAGACGACGCGGTGGGCGGGATGCTCAAAAAGCGGCCGCTTCACTAGCGGCGGGGATAGACGGCGCTGGGCTGGCCCCGACGGCGGGGCATAACCGATAGTAACGGCCGGGGCTTGTTTTTGGGCAGTCAATCCGCTATTTACGCTCATGTTCCGCGCCCTGTGGTCCGACTCGATTACCCTGCACCTCATCAATGAGGACAATCTGCCGCAGATCTGCGACCTGTTCCAGGGCTTCCCCGATTCCAGGCCGATGCGGGAGGCGCTGTTCCGCAACTACCGGCCCCGCTACGCAAACGGCCGGCGTACCAACGTCGGCTTCTACGCGCTGCTGAATAGTACGCTGGCCGGGATGCCGCTGCTGACGGTGGACTGCTGGGAGGAGAAGGCGGGCTCCACCGGGGCCGACATTTTTCGGCACCCGCGCGGCCGGGGCATCACGCCCCGCCGCAAACCCTACCTGTTTTACCTGGCCTTCGGGGTGCTGGGGCTGAACCGGGTGGCCCCCGGCTGCCTGCCCGTATGCTGACTTCCAGCTTCTAACTCCTGACTCCTCAAACAGGGTTTCAGTGATGCCCCGCGCAACAGCGGTGCATATCTCTACGCCATTCTCCGCCGCGACGGGCTTGCGCGGTATGATGCGGCGCAGGTCACGGTGCTGTCCTAGCCGGTCAGGCGGCGCGTGCGGGTCTGGCCTTTCGTAGCAGTTTTGGCAGTCAGCGAATAGCCTCCGCCAGCCCCGCCGGTGCCGGCTGAACCCGGGACGGCTCGCCCGGGTTAGCGTAGGAGCAGAAGGGCGGGGCCAGGAGCCCGAAAAACCACGGTCTGACCGTGGCTCAAGTCTTTTATTCGGCTATCTTTCCCCGGCTATGAAAACGCATCATTTTCCCTTCCTTTCCCTGCTGGCCGGATTGCTGATGCTGCCCGGCGCGGCGCGGGCGCAACGGAATACCTACGTGCAGCAGTTTGCCGGGAGTACGGTGCTGCTGGCCAACGGCGACACGCTGCAGGGCCCGCTGGCGCTGCACCACGCCCAGGATGTAGTCCTGATCACCCTGCCCGACAACTCGGTGAGTACGCTCTCGGCCGTGGCGGTGCAGAGCTTTGCCGTGAAAGGCGAAAAAGCCCAGCGCCGCAGCTCCTTCAATGATTTCTACGACGCCCGCCAGGGCTATTACTACGGTAACCCCTATTACAATGATATAGCCCCCCGGCAGCGCCGCGAGCGGGTCGACACCAGCCTGGTGCGGGTATACCGGACCTACCGCTGGAACCACGACAACGACTACAGCGACTTCAAGTCACCGGGCTTTTTCGAGCAGCTCAGCCGGGGCCCGCAGGTGCTGCTCCGCCGCGAAATTCAGGTGGAGCGGTCGGTAAACAATGCGCCGGGAGCCTACGGTTACGGGGCCGGCTACGGCGGTATTCCGCGCTACGCGGGCACCTACACCGAAATTCAGGACAAGTTTTACCTCGGCACGCCCAATGGTACCGTGGTGCCGCTGCGAAATCCCAGGAAAGACGTGCTGGCCGTGTTCCGTTCCCAGGCCAGGCAGCTGGAGCAATATGCCCGGGAGAACAAGCTCAGCTTCACCGAGCCCCGCGACCTGGCCTTCATCGTGAACTACGCCAACTACCTGCAAAAACCAAAGCCGGCCGAGGTAGTCGGCGATTAAACCAGCCGTTGTGCCCGGCACATTTCGGCTGTTGCAACAGCTACCAGAGGGAGGCCGCGCCGCGTCGGATGGCCCCGGGAGCGGGCAATTACAGGTCCCGGTTACGGAGCAGCAGGTAGCTTAATCCCCAGAACAGGGCCGCGTAGGCCAGGGCCAGCGGCAGGGCCTGAACCGGCAGCAGCGCTCCGGACGGACCCGTTACGGTGTCGAGTAGTTCCTGGCCGGGCGTGGGCGTGAGGCTGGCGAAGACCTTGGTGGGAAAGTACCGGTCAATGTCGTCGGGAATCAGCAGCCGTACCACGGGTTCCACCACCCAGCCATACAGCATGAAGGCCAGAATGGCCGGTCCGCTTTTACGCAGCAGGAATGCCAATAAGGCCGCCAGCGCCAGGTAGCCCATGGCCTGCGCTCCGTACAGGGCCACGGCCCCCAGCTGCTGGGCGGCCTGCCCGGCCGAAGCGGGGGAGCGGGTCAGCCCGTAGAACAGCCCTACGCCCAGCACGACCAGCATCCCGAAGGCCGCCAGTAGGCCCGCTACGGCCAGCTTGCCCTGCACCAGCCCCGCTACCGAGCGGCCATCAATCACCTGCTGGCGGAAGGTGCGGAACTGAAACTCGTCGGTGATGAGGATGATGAGCAGAATGCCCAGCAGCAGGTTGAAGTAGCTGGCTACGTACACCAGCCGGCTCCACAGCTCGGGAAACGCATACAGGGTATTGCCCACCGGCTGCCCGTTTATCACTACCCCGCTGCCCACCGACACGAAAAGGGCCAGCAACGCCACGTACAAAGCCAGAATAATCCAGACCGTCCGGTAGGGGAGAATCTTACGAAGCTCAGCTTTCATTTCAATTAAAAATTAAGAATTACGACTTAAAAATTGGGAACGTCAATCAAGCGTGAAGCACTGGGACTTGTGCCCATTCCTGATTTTTACTTCTCAGTTTTTAATTATTTCCAGGAACTGGGCTTCGAGGGTGCGGTGGCGCAGCTCCAGCCCGGCCAGGATTACCCCCTGGGCGAAGAGGGCGCGGTTCAGGTCGGCGGGACTGTGGCCGGCCGCCAGCACGGCGCTGAAAGTACCAGCGGCTTCGGTTTTCACGTCGCTCACCCACGGCAGCTGGCTCAGGGCCTGGGCCAGGGCCACCGGCGGCAGGTCCGGGGCCACGCGCACCGCGACGCGGTCGGTGGCGGCCAGAATGCTGCGCACGGCGCCGGCGGTCCGCAGCTCGCCGCGCTGGAGGACGGCCACGTGGGTGCACACCTTCTCAACTTCATCGAGCAGGTGGCTGGCAATGATGATGGTTTTGCCCTCGGCGGCCAGCCGCTGAATCAGCTCCCGCACTTCGGCAATGCCCTGGGGGTCGAGGCCGTTGGTGGGTTCGTCGAGCACCAGCACTTCGGGGTTGCCCAGCAGGGTGGAGGCCAGCGCCAGGCGCTGCTTCATGCCCAGCGAAAAGCCCCGGAAGGCGTCGTGCTGGCGGGCGCTGAGGCCGGCCAGCTCCAGGGCGGTATCCACCGTGGCATGGTCGGCGCGCTTCACGTCGGCGGCCAGCAGCAGATTCTGCCGGGCCGAGAGGTAGGGAAAGAAGTTTGGGGTTTCGAGCAGCGCGCCCACGCGCCGCTTGCTGGCCGAAGACAGGGGCTGCCCGAACCAGCGCACGGTGCCGCCGCTGGCCTGCAGCACGCCCAGCGCCAGACCCAGGGTGGTAGTTTTGCCGCTGCCGTTGGGGCCCAGCAGCCCGTACACGCTGCCGGCCTCAATCCGGAGCGTGAGCCCGCGCAGGGCCGGGGTGCCGCCGTAGCTTTTGGAAAGATTATCGAGTTCGAGCAGAGCCATAGTTCGGAAAAGCACAGCGGAAAGCAGTGCCGCAAGTATACGCTATTCCAGCGGCAGCCGCCCCCCCAGCCAGCGGGCCACGGGGTAGCGCAGGTGCGACTTTTCGTAGTACGGCGACTGGCGGTACACCCAATCCAGCTGAGCCGCGCCGCTTTTGGCGAATACCGGGTTTTGCGCCGTCAGGCGTTCCAGGCGGGTTCGCAGGGCCGGGTCGCGGCGCAGCAGCTCGGTGGCAATATCCTCGAATACGTAGTCGGAGAAGTACTCCTTTTGCTGCAGGATGCTGTCGAAAAAGCCCCAGGCGAAAAACGAGTCGGTGGCCTGGGGCTCCAGGGCTTCCACCAGGTAGCGGGCCGCGGGCTGGCTGAGGTAGGCCACGAAGTCGCCCTTGCGGAAGGGCCGGGGCTGCTGCTCGGTACGCAGGTCTACTGCCGTGTGCACGTAGTGGCCTTCGTAGGGGCGGGGCCCGGTTTTGTAGTCGGCGATGTAGTAGGTTTCGGCCGTCAGCACGGTGTCCTGGGCCAGGCGCTGGAGCTGCACGCCCGCGAGGCGCAAGCGGTCCAGCACTTCGCCCCAGGCCTGCGGAATCAGGTAGGCGACCGGCCGGGTCACGCTCACCGCGGGCCGGAAGGTGTTGTAGTAGTTGATGGTGCGGACGTAGGGCTTGGTGCGGTCGTAGTACAGGCGGGGCTGGCCGCTCACGCCGCTGGGCTTCAGGGTGCCCTCATAGCCCCGGAAGCTGATTTTTTCGGCGCGGGTGGTGTCCAGCCGCCAGGCCAGGGGAAAAGTGGTCTGGGTTTGCAGCTGCTCGGCGGCGGCGGCGCGGGCTTCGGCCAGCGCCCCGGCCTGGGCGTGCACGGTGCGCACCATCAGATCCAGAAAATCGTACTGGGCTTGCACCCGGGGCGCGTAGGCCTTGAGCATGTGGGTTTCGGTGATGAAGCCCAGGGTGTTGAACAGCGTGGTGTAGCCGGTGGCGTAGCGCGGCGTTTCCAGAAAGCCCACCAGGCCGCGGGCATCGGGGGTGCGGCCCTCAAAATCCACGTAGGGCGTCATCACCGTCTTGCGCCGGGCCATGCCGCCGTAGAGCGCGGGCAGCAGGCTGCGCTGCATATACTGGCTCAGGGCCGGGGGCAGCTTATCCTTCTGGGTGGCAATCAGCGTCATGGTGTACTGATAGTCGGCCCCGTCGGACGTATGGGTATCCACGAACACGTCGGGCTGCCAGCGGCTGAACAGCCGGGCAAAGCTGCGGGCGTTGCGCGAGTCCTGCTTGAGGTAGTCGCGGTTCAGGTCGAGGTTGCGGGCGTTGCCCCGAAAGCCGTACTCGGCCGGGCCGTTCTGATTGGCCCGGCTGGTGGAGTTACGGCTGAGCATGCCGTCCACGTTGTAGACCGGAACAACGACCAGCGTCACGTTTTCCAGCTGGCGGCGCAGCGCCTTCTTTTGCACGTAGTCGCGCACTAGGGCCATGCAGGCGTCAATGCCTTCGGGCTCGCCGGGGTGAATGCCGTTCTGAATAAACACCACCCGGCGGTTTTTGCCCCGCACCGATGCCGGCTCCGCGTCCCCGTCCAGCGACACCACTACTTCGTGCAGAGGCTGGCCGCAATCAGTCGGCCCGGCCTCGCGCATGGTTATTTCGGGGTAGGCCGCGTCGAGCCGCTGGTAGTAGGCCAGGCACTCGGCGTAGGTGGCGGTAGTGTTGCCGGTGCCCTTTTCGAAAGGCGTGCGCCAGTCGTCCCGGGGCGCGGGCGCGGCCAGCAGCAGGGCCGTAAGCAGGAATGAAAGCATTCTTTACTTCTGAATTCTTACTTCTGAATTATCGGGGGCAAGCGGTACCAGCAACGCAGGCCTGAACTATCAATTCAGAATTCATAATTCAGAATTCCCTTAGAGCGTGTGGATACTTAGCTAAAAGGGCCTTTGCAGCCATCGAAACAGTCATGCTGAGCTTGTCGAAGCATCTCTACCGAACGTTTTGCCGCAAAAAAGCGGTAGAGATGCTTCGACAAGCTCAGCATGACCGCCTTTTTCGTTAAGTGTCCACACGCTCTAGTACAGCCGGCGGCGCGGCGGAAACAGAATCTGGTCGAGGCTCAGGCGGCCGGGGCCGATGAGGATCAGGCTCAGAAACAGGATACCCGATTCCAGGGCGTGGGAGTAGCCATTGAACCCGTTGCCCTTGGTCAGGTCCATGATGGTGGCCATGATCATGGTGGTGAGCAGCAGCCCGCAGGTAAGGCGGAAAAACAGCCCCAGCGCCAGCAGCTGGCCTCCTACTGCTTCGGCCGCGGCGGCCATAAAGCCCCAGAAAGTGGGAGCGAAGTCGAGGCCGACCAGCTTCATGGTGCCGCCCAGCGGCGTCCATTGCTCCGGCCCGCCCATCAGCTTGGGGTAGCCGTGCACGGTGAACATCACGCCAATACCGATGCGCAACAGCAGTAGGCCGAGGTCGTGGGTGCGGTACCGGTTTTCAAACAGGGTCATAAAAAAGAAGCCGGCTGAACGCTTAGAGGAGATAAATCCGGGTATAGTAACATATCCGGCGGAGCCAAAGTACAGGAAATAACGCGGATTGCAGCACTATATACGGTTTGCCTCTTATTTTACCAGCAATACTCCACTGATGCGCGTCGCGGTCGGAATGGCCGCAGAGGGCATATCGGCCGAGTGGCCCGGGGGTAACGACTTCTCGTCCAGAATCCAGCCCATGCGCTGCAGGGCGGAAACGGCGACAAAATCGCCTTCGCTGGCCCGCGCGCGGGTGAAGCCGTACACCTGCCGGGCCGCCCCGAATGGCGAGCCCACCCCGATGCCTTCGCCGGTGCGGTACTGCGGGTCGGTGATGCGGATGCGCCGCAGCGCGTAGCCTTCCGTCGCGGAGCCGACCAGCTCCAGCCGGCTGCGGGGGGCCGTGGGCTGCTGGGCATCGGTGAGCCAGTACGCCGGGTACGTGACGCCCTGATACTGACAGGTGGTTTTGGTGAGCTGAGCGGCCGGCACCACCGCCAGCAGCTGTTTTTCGCTCATGCCCACCCTCAGCCGACCCGCGCGGCCGGGGCTAAGCAGGTGCAGCGAATCGGGTCTGGTGCTCACGGTGGCCAGCCGGGCCGCGGCGGCCTGCGGGTCGGCGGGGGCGTCGGCCGCCAGAAAGGGAGCCGGGGCCCTGGCCGCGGTACGGCCCTGGTTGCCGGCGGAGTCGCAGGCGGGGCAGATCAGGGCCAGCAGAGCCGCCGGGAGCAGGAAATTCAGGCGTGGAAGCATAGCCGGGCTATACGCGCCCGGGGGGGCAGGCGTTGGAAAAGCCGCCGCGAAATGCCAACCCTAGCAGCCGGAAGCCCCGGCCGTGCGTACCTTTGCGCTGCACTTTTCACCCAACCCCCGCTGCCGTGGCTGCTAAAAAACGCAAACCTCTGATTCTGATTTCCAACGACGACGGCATCACGGCTCCCGGTATTGCCATGCTCGTGCGCGTGATGCAGCGCCTGGGCGAAGTAGTGGTGGTAGCCCCCAACTCGCCCCAGTCGGGCATGGGCCACGCCATCACCATCGGCAGCTCCCTGCGCCTCGACCCAAGTACCATCTTCGAGGGCATCGAAGCCTACGAGTGCAGCGGCACGCCCGCCGACTGCGTGAAGCTGGCCAAGCACCACGTGCTGAAGGACCGCCGCCCCGACTTGGTCGTGTCGGGGATCAACCACGGCTCCAACTCGTCGGTGAACGTGCTGTATTCGGGGACCATGTCGGCAGCCATCGAGGCGGCCATCGAAGGGCTGCCCGCCATCGGCTTCTCGCTCTGCGACTACGGCCACCTCGCCGATTTTTCCCACACCGAGGAATGGGTGGAGCACATTGCCCGCCAGGCGCTGGAAAACGGCATTCCGGCCGGCACGGCGCTGAACGTGAACATCCCCAAGAAATCGGCCCAGGCCATTAAAGGCGCGAAGCTATGCCGCCAGGCCAACGCCAAGTGGCAGGAGGAATTCGACCTGCGCCTCGACCCCTACAAGCGCCCGTATTACTGGCTGATCGGCAGCTTCGTAAACCATGACCAGGGCGAAGACACCGATGAGTTTGCCCTGGCTAACAACTACGTATCCATCGTGCCCTGCCAGTTCGACCTGACCGCCCGGCACGGTCTGACCCAGATGAATACCAACTGGACGCTGAGCCTGGACGGCATTGCTCCGACCGCCAAGTCGGCACCCAAAGCTGCCGCGACCGACAAGCTGCCGGCCAAGCCTAAAAAGGCTGCCCGGAAGTAGGCGCTGGTGCAAGCCACCCGAGCGAAAGGCCCTGAACTATAGGTTCAGGGCCTTTCTGTTTTTATACTGGTAAGATAGTGGGCTACCGCGAGGTGGTGCCACGACTTTTTGGTCGTGGTACCACTATCGTTGCTGATGCCCGATGGTCTCAAAGAATAGTGGTACCACTATCGTTGCTGATGCCCGATGGTCGTTCAACGATAGTGGTACCACGACCAAAAAGTCGTGGCACCACCTCGCGGTAGACCACTGCCCCGAATCGTTATTTCTCCAGGTAGCGGCCCAGATCCGAAATGGACGTAATGCCGAGCTGGGCGGCCTGCTGCCGGCGCATGAGCAGGGCGTAGGTGTTGTTGAAGCCCAGCGGGGCCAGCCATTCCAGCCCGTAGCGCTGCCGGAAACCCTGGCGCACAAACTCATACACCGCCCGCGGGTCGCCACCCAGCGAATCGAGGGCCGCGGCGGAGGGCTGGAGCAGCACCAGCAGCCCGGTGCCGGTGTATTCGGGGTACATGTCGATGGCGCCGGTGCGCAGGGCCTCGAAGCAGATGCTGGTGCCGCCGAGGCCGGTTTTGGTGGCCACATCGAGGGTGGTGTAGCCCCGGATCAGGGCCGCGTACATTTCGGTGAGGATGTACTGCTCGGCAAAAATCTTGGAGCCCAGCGTGATGGTCGCCCCCCGTACCGGCTGCGGGGCGCGCCACAGGCCCCGCTGGCGCAGGAAGGCCCGGGCCACGGCGCGGGGTTCCTGGTGCAGATAATCCACGCGGTAGTTCAGCTCCGTCATCACCGAGTCGCTGATCTGGCCGGTTAGTTTGGCGAGTACCGGTCCCAGCTCGGGGTGGGCCGCCAGCACCTGGGGCCGGATTACGGGAGCCGCGTAGTAGGGCGGAAAGGCGTGGCGGTCGTCGCGGAGCACGCGCAGGTGGTAGGCTTTGATGCGGCCATCGGTGGAGTAGCCGTCGATCAGGTCCACGTCGTGGTGGCGGGCCGCTTCGTAGACCAGCGCCGGGGCCAGCACCACGCTCACCGGCCGCAGGCCGTAGGTGGTGCGCAGGCCCGGCAGCCCATCGGCCCGGCCCACGAACTCGGGGCTGAACCCGGCCAGCAGGCGGCTGGAGGCCCGCGGCAGCCAGTACAGCCCCGCCAGCAGGGGCACCACCACCAGCGCCGCCGCGCCCACCCGCATCAGCCGCCGCCCCGACAGCCGCTGCACTCCCGCCAGCGCCGCATCAAATACCAGCGCCAATACGGCCGCCGGAATGGCCCCGGCCAGAATCATGGCCGGGTTGTTCAGGGCAATGCCGCCGAAGATAAACTCACCCAGGCCGCCCGCCGCGATGTAAGCCGCCAGCGTGGCCACGCCCACATTGATGACGGTGGCGGTGCGGATACCGGCAAACAGCACCGGCAGCGCCAGCGGCAGCTCCACCCGGCGCAGCAGCTGCCAGTCGGTGAACCCCAGTCCGCGCGCCGCTTCCACCACCGCCGGACTCACGCCCTGAATGCCGGTGAGCGTGTTGCGCACGATCGGCAGCAGCGAGTACAGAAACAGGGCGAAAATGGCCGGCCCGGGGCCGATGCCCAGCACCGGAATCAGGAAGCCGAGCAGGGCAATGCTGGGAATGGTCTGCAGCACGCCCGTGAAGCCCAGCACCACTGGGGCCCAGCGCGGCCGGCGCGTCAGCCAGATGCCGAGCGGAATGCCCACCACCGCGCCCAGCAGCAGGGAAGCGGCCGTGAGGCCAATGTGCTGCACGGTTTGCTGGGCCAGCTTGCCGGCCTGGGTTTGCCAGAAAGCAAGCAGTTCGGTTAGAGTTTCCACGCGGCTTCTTCGTGTTGCAGGGCCCGCCCGAAGGCGGCCATCAGGTGGGGCAGGGTGAGGCCGGCCAGCGCTGCCCGCCCGGCAGGAGCGGGGGCCGTCGGGGAAGCCGCGTCGGCGGTAGCGGGGCCCTCGACGGAATCAGTCAGGTATTCCAGCGCCTGCTGCACCGACATGGTCAGCGGCAGCGCCGCCGGAGCGGGGCCGGGCAGAAACGGCTCCAGATCGGCCAGCCGCAGGGTGCGCAGCTGCAGGGCGAGCCGCTCGTGGGCGAAAAAGCGGCGCACGAAGTCGTTGGCGGGGCGGAACAGCAGCTCGTGCGGGGTGCCCAGCTGCTGCACCTGGCCCGCGTCCAGCAGCAGAATCCGGTCGGCCAGCTCGAAGGCTTCCACTACGTCGTGGGTGACCAGCACCACGGTTTTGCGCAGCAGCTCCTCCAGCTCGCGGAAGTCGCGGCGGATGGCGGTGCGGGTGACGGGGTCGAGAGCCCCGAAAGGCTCGTCGAGCAGGATGATGGGTGGGTCGGCGGCCAGGGCCCGGGCCAGGCCCACGCGCTGCTGCTGCCCGCCGCTGAGCTGGTGCGGATACTGGCCCGCGAAGCGCGCCGGCGGCAGGTGCAGCCGGTTGAGCAGCTCGTGAGTGCGTTCCGCGATGGCCGCGGGGGCGTGGCCCAGCAGCCGCGGGACCACGGCCACGTTTTCGGCCACGGTGTAGTGGGGCAGCAGCCCGACCTGCTGAATTACGTAGCCCATCCCGCGGCGCAGCTTTTCCGGCGCCAGGGTGCGCACGTCCTGCCCCAATACCTCAATGGTGCCGGTATCGGGCTCCAGCAGGCGGTTGAGGAGCTTGAGCAGGGTGGTTTTGCCGCAGCCGCTGGGTCCCAGCAGCACCAGGGTTTCGCCCGCCGCCAGCTCAAACGATACGTCCTGCACCACGGCGCGGCCGGCGTAGCGTTTGCCCAGGTGCCGGGCACTGATCAGGGGAGGAGACAAAGGCAGAGGCTGAAGTATGAAGGGGGAACTCTCAATCGGGGGCGGTTTCGGTTCGGCATATTACTACTTCATTCAGAACTGATTGAGCCGGCCCGCAAATAGATATCCGGAATTCTGAATGTATTCTTCAGAATCCACTATCCTCTTTCAGGCTTACCTTGAACCACTTTTCAACCCAATCCTCTTTTATCTATGATTAAGTTCTTGTCTTTGCTAGCCCTGGTATGCACCGTATTGCTAAGCCCCGGCGCCTCGGCCCAGGTGTACTCCACCACCGATCCGCTGGCCCACACCTTTTCCATCGTGGCCCGCGACCCGCTCACCGGTGATATGGCCGTGGCCGTGCAGAGCCACTGGTTTTCGGTGGGCACCGCCGTCAGCTGGGGCGAGGCCGGCGTGGGCGTGGTGGCCACGCAGTCGTTCACCAACAAGTCCTTCGGGCCGCGCGGACTGGCCTTGCTGAAAAGCGGCAAAACCGCGCAGCAGACGCTCACCGAGCTGCTGGCTACCGATGAAGGCCGCGACGTACGCCAGGTATCCATCCTCGATGCCAAGGGTAACGTGGCCACTCATACCGGCAAAAAATGTATCGACCTGGCCGGCCAGCAGACCGGAAGGCAGTTTTCGGTGCAGGCCAACATGATGCTGAACGCCACCGTGTGGCCCGCCATGGCTAAAGCCTACGAGCAGAACGCGACGCTGCCCCTGGCCGAGCGGGTGCTGGCGGCCCTGGCGGCGGCCCAGGCCGCGGGCGGCGACATTCGGGGCCGGCAGTCGGCCGCGCTGCTGGTGGTGCGCGGCAAAGCCACCGCCACGCCCTGGGACGACCGTCTCATCGACCTGCGGGTCGACGACCACGCCGCCCCCCTGGCGGAGCTGGACCGTTTGCTGAGCCTGCACCGGGCCTATGAGCACATGAACGCCGGCGACCTGGCCGTGGAAAAAAACGACATGCCCGGGGCCATCCGCGAATATGAGGCGGCGGAGAAGATGTTTCCGCAGAACCTGGAAATGCAGTACTGGCACGCCATTGCGCTGGCCAACAAGCAGCAGCTGCCTGCGGCGCTGGCCCTGTTGGGTCCCATTTTCCGGCAGGAGCCCAACTGGCGCACCCTCACCGGCCGCCTGCCCAAGGTGGGCCTGCTCACGGTGAGCCCCGCCGAGCTGAATCAGATTCTGACCCTGAAATAACGTGCTTTCGTAATGCGCCTTGCCTTCTCGTTTCGCTGCCTGCTGGCTGCCCTGGTTGTGCTGCTTAGCGCATCCGGGCTGTGGGCCCAGTCCCGCCCCAAGGCTACCACCGTCTACATCGTGCGCCACGCCGAAAAAGACCTCACGCCCGGCCTCCCCGACCCGGCGCTAACCCCGGCCGGGGAGCAGCGGGCTCGGGCGCTGCAGAAAAAGCTGCGCCGGCGGCCCGTGGCGGCCATCTTCACCACCGATACCAAACGCACCCGCACCACCGTCGCGCCCCTGGCCGCCACGCTGAATCTGACCCCGCGGGTGTATGATGCCCGGCAGCTGCCCGCTTTGGCGGCCCGCATCCGGACGGAGTATGCGGGCAAAACGGTGGTTGTGATTGGTCATTCCAACACCATTCTGGAAACGGCCGAAGCCCTGGGCGCCCCCCGGCCCGTGCCCACCGTAGCCGATGCCGAGTACAGCTATTTGCTGGAAGTGAAGCTGGCCCCGACGGGTACCGCTACGGCCAAGGCCCGGCAGTACGGCGCGGCTTCGGGGTCGGCGGCTCCAAAACCTCAGTAAAGCCCGGGGGGGTGGTGCCACGACTCAAAGTCGTGGTACCACTATCGTTGAACGACCGTCCGGCATCAGCAACGATAGTGGTACCACGACTTTGAGTCGTGGCACCACCCCAAATACCACCTCAGAAGCCGCCCCGCTCACGTTTCCTGTTACCTTAGCCCGTCTGGGCTGCCCCGTCAGAACTTCCTGCAGCGGTCTGCCCGGCTTTTTCCTCGCTGAATATCATTCGTTATGCGCTCAATCTTCCGTCGGAGCCTGCTGGTTTCGGGCCTTGGCTTCCTGACCCTCACGGCCCACGCCCAGACCACTGCCAAAACTGACTCGGTCAACATCCGCAAAATCTACGACGAGGCCCTGCTCCACGGGCAGAGCTACGAAAACCTGCGCTACCTGACGGGCCGCATCGGCGGGCGGCTGAGCGGTTCGCCCCAGGCCCAGCTGGCGGTGGACTGGGGCAAGGTGACGATGGAAAAGCTGGGCCTCGACCGCGTGTACCTGCAGGAAGTGATGGTGCCGCACTGGGTGCGGGGAGCTAAAGAAAAAGGCGAGATCAAGCCCGCTAAAGGCAAGGGTATCAGTATGAACATCTGCGCGCTGGGGGGCTCGGTGGGTACCGGTGGCAAGCTGCGGGCCGGGGTAGTGGAGGTGAAAACCTGGGCCGAGCTGGCCGCCCTGCCCGCCGACAAGGTAAAGGGCAAGTTCGTGTTCTTCAACCGCCCCATGAACCCGGTGCACATCGAGACGGGCAAGGCCTACGGCGAAGCCGGGGATCAGCGCCGCAACGGGGCCGTGGAAGCGGCCCGGCGCGGGGCCGCAGGCGCCCTGGTCCGCTCCCTGAGCCTGGCCCACGACGACTTCCCCCACACCGGCGCCATGCGCTACGACGAAGCCGTGACCAAAGTGCCCGCCGCCGCCCTCAGCACCAACGGGGCCGATGAGCTCAGCCAGCTCCTCAAAGCCGACCCCGGCCTGACCTTCGAGCTGGAAATGAGCTGCGAAACTCTGCCCGAGGTGAAATCCTACAACGTGGTGGGTGAAATCAAGGGCTCCAAATACCCCGGCGAAATCATTGCCGTCGGGGGCCACCTCGATTCCTGGGACCTGGCCCAGGGGGCCCACGACGATGGCACGGGCTGCGTGCAGAGCATGGAAGTGCTGCGCCTGCTACGTGCCACCGGCCTTAAGCCCGAGCGCACCGTGCGGGCCGTGCTCTTCATGAACGAGGAAAACGGCGTTCGGGGCGGCACCAGGTACGCCGAGCTGGCCCGGGCGGCCAACGAAAAGCATCTGGCCGCCATGGAGTCGGACGGGGGCGGCTTCACCCCTCGGGGCTTCAACATTGAGGCGCCCGCGGCTACGGTGCAGCGCATTCAGCAGTGGCAGCCGCTGTTGCGGCCCTACTTCAGCGGCCTGTTTTCCGCCGGCCACGCCGGTACCGATATTGGCCCGCTGAAGGACCAAGCCAACGCCCTGATTGGCTACGACTGCGACTCCCAGCGCTACTTCGACATCCACCACACCGCCGCCGACACCTTCGACAAAGTGAACCGGCGGGAGCTGGAGCTCGGCGGAGCCAGCATGGCCAGCCTGATCTACCTGCTCAGCAAGTACGGCTTATAAGCCAACGAGCAAGTAGTGCAGGTCTTGTCCTGCCCAGCCCCGCGAAGTAACAAGTGCCGCTAATTGATCATTCCTACTTGTTCGTTGCTCTCAGTGAAACAGCTGTTTCTTGTTGCGCTGCTGCCGCCGGAGCCCGTGCTGGGGCAGGTGTGGGCGCTGAAGCAGGCAGTGCGGCAGCGAACCGGCAGCCGCAACGCCGTCCGGCTGCCCGCCCACATCACCCTGATTCCGCCCACGCGCCAACCCGCGGAGTTCGAGGCCAGCTGCCGCCAAACGCTGCGGGCTTTTGCCGCGGCCCGGCAGCCATTCCTGGTAGGGCTGGAAAACTTTGACTGGTTCGGCGACCGGACGCTTTTCGTGCGCGTAACCGAAGCCGCCGCCCTGCGCAGCTGCCACGCCGCCCTGCTGGCCTGGTGCGCTACCCGGCTGCCCGCCGTAGCGCCCGAAGCCCGGCCATTTACGCCGCACCTGACCCTGGCTACCCGCGACCTGCCCGCCGCCCAGGTGCCGGCGCTCCGCCAGGATTTTGCCGCCCGCACCTTCGCCGCCACTTTCGAAGTGCGCACGCTCACCCTGTTCCGCCACGATGGTCAGCAGTGGATCCGGGTGGAAGATTTCCCACTCGGTTCCTGAGCTTTGGCGAGTTATATTCCTAGGCTATGCCGGGCGCCCACCCTCTGCGTCACCTCTGCGCATGCCTCTGCGGACCTCTGCGGGAAATGACGGCCGGGCAGTAAAAGGAAATGACGGCCGGGCAGTAAAGGAGAGTAAAAGGAAATGCCGGCCCTACCCGGTGCGCGTCGTACCTTCGGCCCCGTATATGGCAGTCCTTGCTTTTTTGTCTTCTCTGCGTGCTTTCGCCCGCCCGCTGGGGCTGGTCGGCTGTGCGGTCGTCCTTTTTAGCGGGTCCGGGTCCGCGGTAGCTCAACCAGCGCCCGCCGCGTACTGGGTGCGGCTGCGCGACAAGGCCGGGGTGACTTTCGATGCCGCCCGCTACTTCGCCCCGCCCGCTCAGGCCCGCCGCCGGCGCCAGCACCTGCCCGCCTGCGACAGTACCGACTTCCCCGTGCGGACCGACTACGTACGTCAGATTCGCGCCGTGGCCGATACCGTGACGCTGGTCAGCCGCTGGTTCAATGCCGTGGCCTGCCGCGCCACGCCCGTCCAGGCGGCGGCGCTGCGGCGGCTGCCTGGCGTGCTGGCGGTGGAGCTGCGCCCGGCGGCCCCGCTCATCCCGGCCGGCCGGCTCATGCGGGATGGGGGAAAGATGGCGGTGTCGGCGGCCGACCGGCAGCTGGCCCGGCGGCAGACTGCCAGCCTGGGTGGCCCCGCTTTTCGGCAGGCCAACCTCGCCGGGCAGGGGCTGCGCATCGCCATCTTCGACGTAGGCTTTAGCGGGGCCGACAAGCATCCGGCTTTTCAGCAGCTGTTTCAGGACAAGCGCGTGGTGCTCACTCACGATTTCGTCCGCGACGAGTCCAACGTATTCGTCGGCGGCGCCCACGGTACCGAGGTGCTGTCGTGCCTGGCGGGCCGGCTGCCCGATGGCACCCCGCTGGGGCTGGCCCCCCAGGCGGAGTTTCTGCTGGCCCGCACCGAGCGGGCCCTGCGCGAGATTTACGCCGAAGAAGAAGCCTGGCTGGCCGCCGCCGAGTGGGCCGACCGCCACGGGGCCGACATCATCAACTCCTCCCTGGGCTACACCGACCGCCGCTACTTCCCCGAGCAGATGAATGGCCGCACCAGCCTGGTGGCCCGGGCCGCCGCGCTGGCCGTGCGCAAGGGCATCCTGGTAGTGAATGCCGCCGGTAACGACGGCGACCGGGACGAATGGCGCACCATCGGCACCCCCGCCGACGGCGACTCGGTGCTGGCCGTGGGTGGCCTCGACCCGGACACTTACCTGCACATCGGCTTCAGCAGCTACGGTCCCAGCGCCGACCGCCGGCTGAAGCCCAACGTAGTGGCGTTTGGCTCGGTGCTGGCCGCGGCCCCCGGGGGCTATTCGGTGGTGGAGGGCACGTCCTTCGCCAGTCCGCTGCTGGCGGGGTTCGCGGCCTGCGCCTGGCAGCAGGAGCGGGGCCTCACGGTGATGCAGCTGTTCGGGAAAATCCAGGAGTCAGCCGACCTCTACCCGTATTTCGACTACGCCCATGGCTACGGCACACCCCAGGCCCGCTTCTTCACCCAAAAGTCAGCCGACCCTACGCTGGCTCCGACCTTCGATTTTGTGCTTCAGGACAGCCTGCTGGCCGTCCTGATCCGGCCCGAAGCCGCCCTGCTGGCGGTCCGCTCGTTGCCACTCTACGCCGACTCTGCGGAGATGATGCCCCGGGCCGATGAAACGGCCAAAGTGCCCGCTTTGGGCCGGGAAGGGCCGGTGCTCAGCGAAACCGCCCGGGCTGCACCCTTCACCCCAGCAGACCCCGCGCCGCTGCCGCCCGCCCACCCCGATTACCTCTACTGGCACGTTGCCGACCGCCGCAACGTGCTGCGCGCCTACGAGGTGCGCGCCGTTACCCAGCGCGCCGTGCTGCGCATCCCGCGCCGCCAGCTGCACCCCGGCGATACGGTGCGGGTGCAGTACCGGGGCTTCACCCAAAGCTATTTCGTGCAATGAGGCGCCCGCTACGTCTGATTTTGCCGGGCCTGCTGTTAAGCCTGCTTCCGCTGAGTACGCTCGCTCAGCGCGTTTTGCTGCGCGAAAGTGTGGCCGAGGATACGGTGCGGGCCACCTTTGGGCCGAACCGGGCCTACTACAACCACGCCTACCTGAGCTATGGCTTCGTGGCCGGTGCCAGCCGGGAAGGGGCGCAGCTGCGCTACGGCCGCTCGGCCGAGGTGCAGCTGGGGGTGCGCAACAAGTGGCGGCTCACCCGGCAGGTGGCGCTGGGCCTGGATGCCCGCTACGCCCGGCCGGTGTATCAGCTGGCGCAGAACGCGCAGAAAGTGGTGCCCAACCCGAGGCTGCACCGCCGGGAGTATCTGGCTTTGCCCCAGGTGCAGACCGAGGGTTTCCTGCGGCTGAATTTCGGCCGGCGCGGCAACGCCATCGGCCGCTACGTGGATGTGCTGGGCTGGGGCGGCTGGGTTATCAGCTCGGTGCATCATTATGCAGATGGCGCCACTGCCGGCGCCCGCCGGGTGCAAACTGCGGAGCGCGGGTTGACCTACGTGAACCGCTGGACCTATGGCGCGGGCACCCGGCTGGGCTCGGGCCGCTACGCGCTGGTAGGCCGCTACCGCTTCTCCGACGTATTTCGCCCCGCCGATCAGGCCCGCTACCCCGAGCTACCCCGCTGGGTGCTGGGTCTGGAGCTGAGCTGGCTGTAAGGTGAAATGGGGAGTTGTTCTGTCCGGGCCTGATGCACAATCTGCGCCGGCGGAACGTCAAACGCACTATTGCACCCTCTCATCCCGCCTCGGTTTACCGCGCGCAACCCTGGGGCTATTTTTGCTGTACACGATTTCGCCAACCGGCCGGCCTCCAAGCCAGACGCTTCTCCACTCCCGGTTTTGCTTACGCGTGGTGCCGGGAGGTTTTGTATTTTGCCGAACTGATTAGACGATGGTTGCTTACCCCCCAATGAAAAAACTAGTTCTTTGTGCCGTTTCGGCCTCCGTACTGCTCCAATTGACCTCGTGTCTGAATACGGAGCGTGAAGTTGGCACGTCCCGGAACGCCGACAGAGTGTACACGCCCCCCACCACCACGGCCCGCGTAACCGGCCGGACGGTGCTCAATACGGTCCGGGCGGCGCATTATTTCTCCAACACCAAAACCAAGGATAACTTCATCCTTCAGCTGCAGGGCCCCAAAATCATGAACGGCCAGGCCCGCTTCATCATTCTGAACAGCGCCGGCGACACGCTGCGCAAAGAAGTGATGCCCGCCACGGCCCTGCTCGATGAGCGCCAGCTTGACGACCCGCAGGCCGCCACCGTGCGCGACAAGGAAATTGCCATCCTGCGCGGCATGAACAGTTTCTTCGCCGACGACCGTTTCGTGCAGCCCGCCGTGGCCAAAACGGCTACCCAGCCCGGGGAAGTTGATGCCCAGGCCTGGACGTCGGTGAAAGCCGATACCCGCGCCGTCGGCTTCGACTACGTGACGGCCGCCGGCAAGGAGCGCCGCATTGCCTTCGACAAAAAGCAGCAGAAAGCCGTAGTGGTAGCCGAATAGTACCGGCCGCAGTGGTCAACCAAAAAGCCGCCCCGCTGAATTTTCAGCGGGGCGGCTTTTTGGTTGGTACAACCTGAAATTGTCCGGCAGCCAGGTTTGCCGATGCTGGCCATTGGTGCTCGGGTTCCGCTCAACCCTGCGGGCCCAGCCAGCCCACCAAACCTGCCCCGTTGCGCACCAGCCGGAAGCCCCCGAATTCACCCAGCACGGCTACCGTACTCCGGGCCGGTAGGGAATCCAAAGCAGTGGCGCCGGCCCGGGGCAGGGTGTACAGATCGGCGGCGGCGGTTAAGGACTCGCGGCGCAGGGGCGCGGCGGGCACCACCGACTTCGCCGCCACGTAGCCCACGCGCCCGTCGGGCTGCTCCACGCGGTACCAGCTGGCCTGGCTGCCCACCACGAAAAGGGGCGTGTTGCGGGCCAGTACGGCGGCGGCAGCGCCCTTTGCTCCCGGACTCAGCCGCAGGGCAGCTTGTTTGTCCCTCACCCGCACCCACTGGCCCAGGCGTTCGGGTTGGGTGGTGGGAGCGGCCGGCACGGCGTCGGCGCGGCGCACAAACGGAAACGGGTCTACGGCCCCGCGGCCGGCGCGGTACACGCCGAAGTGCAGGTGGGGCGGGGTAGTGCGGGCGTTGCCGGTGTTGCCTACCAGCCCCAGCGTGTCGCCGGCTTTCACGAGCTGCCCGGCCTGCACGAGCTGCTTATCGAGGTGAGCATAATAGAGATGCTGCCCGTGGGTGGCATCCGCCAGCCAGACCACCTTGCCACCCAGCGGAGTTTCACCGGTGCGGGTAATCAGGCCCGCTGCGGCTGCCACTACGGGCGTGCCGCGCCGGGCAAAAATGTCGATGCCCTCGTGGCGGCGGGCTCCGTTGTCGCGGTCGGCACCCCAGAAGCTGCCGGCGGCGGCGTCACTTTTGCCCTGCACCGGGAAGCCCAGGGAGGGAGCCCGCTGAATGCGCAGAGTGTAGCGGCCGGTGCGCAGCAGCTCGGGCTGCACGCGCAGCAAATGCTGGCGGTCGTCTGCCACGGTGTAGCTGAACGACAGCGCGGCGGTATCGGCTGATGCCAGCAGGCGCGGGGCAGTCCGGTCGGGGCTCAGCTCGAAGGCATCCAGAAAGACGTGGGCATCGGAGCCGGGGGCCAGCTGCAGGGTGATGTTGATTTGCTCGCCGGTCCGCACGGCGTAGCGGTAAGCCGCCGCGGTGGCGCGGTCGGCACGGAAAAAGCCGGTTTCCCGGAAGGGCAGCGTCACGACCAGCGAGTCGCGCAGGGCCTGATCGGCGGCGGCCAGCCAGTCGCGGCCCAGGGCCGTTTCGTCGAGGTGGGCCTGGCGCAGGCGGCGGGCATATTCCTGGTGGGCGGTGCCTTTCTGGAAGATGCCCCGCAGGGTTTGCTGCTTGCCGCAGGCGGAGATGAGGAATACGAAGAGCAGTAGGCGGAAGGACAGGCGGATAGCGGACATCGACGGGAATTGATACAAGCCCATAAACCCGGTTTGGGGGTGGGTAGTTCGTTTGGCGGCCCGGGCCTGGTACGCCTTTGCGTGGAGCGGAGGTAAAGGTCGGGCTGCCGGCCAGGTCGGATATTCCGCGGGTAAGCCCCGGCAGAAAGCCGTGTTATTAGCCGATTGTTAGGCTCCTACCTTACCCGCTATGTTTTCTGCTGTCCGTATTCAGACCATCCGCAAGAGTAAAGGCTTTTCCCGGGAGCTGCTGGCCGAGCAGTCGGGAGTGAGTTTGCGCACCATTCAGCGGGTGGAGCAGGGCGACACGGTGCCGCGCGGCCACACGGTACGGGCGTTGGCGGCGGCGCTCGGCGTGGCCCTGGAAGACTTCCGGCCGGAGCCGTTGCCGGTGGACCGGACCGAAAACGGCCTGGCGCCCGCCGCTGCGCCCGCGCTGGTGCGGCTGCCCGTCGCCCCGGCCCTGCGCGCCGACCCGGACTTCGTGCAGACGCGCATCACGCCGGTAAATTCCTGGGGCAAAACGCTCACGTCCTACACGGTAGCTACGGCCGAGGCGCTGCACCTGGGCCCCGCTACCGTGCCGCTCCAAACGGTGACCTACGTGGAGGGCACCACCGTAATGCAGAATTTGCTGACGCGCTTTTCCGGCCTGGGCGGCATGCTCGGCAACGAGCCTTTCACCACCCGCACCATTATCCCGGACGTGCGGGGCTCCCGGTTCGGGGTGGTGCAGTAGGCGGGACAAAAGGGGCGCGGCGCGGTTGTCATGGCAGCCGCTACCTTTGGGGCCTCGTCCACCAACTGCTCCCGCTTATGAAGCTCATCGAATGCCCCCGCGACGCCATGCAGGGCCTGACCGGGTTCATTCCCACCGCCACCAAAACCGCCTACCTCCAGGCTTTGCTGGCCGTAGGCTTCGATACCCTGGATTTCGGCTCTTTCGTGTCGCCCAAAGCCATTCCCCAGCTCCGCGACACTACCGAAGTGCTGGCGGGCCTGGATCTGAGCCAGACTAAAACCAGGCTGCTGGCCATCGTGGCCAACCTGCGCGGGGCGGAAACGGCGGCCACTTTTCCCGAAATCGAGTATATCGGCTTCCCGCTGTCGGTGTCGGAGACGTTTCAGCAGCGCAACACCAACAAGAGCATCGTGGAGGCGCTGGCCGAGCTGGCGCGGATGCAGAGCCTGTGCGAGCGGACCGGCAAGCAGCTGGTTACCTACCTGTCGATGGGCTTCGGTAACCCCTACGGCGACCCGTGGAACCCCGAAATCGTGGCCGGGTTCACCCAGACGCTGTCAGATCTGGGCGTGGGCATCGTGGCGCTGTCCGATACCATCGGGGCTTCGTCGCCGGCTACCATCACGCCGCTGTTCAGCCAGCTGATTCCGGCTTTTCCCGCCCTGGAGTTCGGCGCCCACCTGCATACCACGCCCGCCACCTGGCGCGAGAAAGTGGCGGCCGCCTACCAGGCCGGCTGCCGCCGCTTCGACGGCGCTATCGGCGGCTTCGGCGGCTGCCCCATGGCCGCCGACGAGCTGACGGGGAATATGGCTACCGAGAACCTGATGGCGTATTTCGCGGAGCAGGGAGAAGAGCTAGGGCTGGATCTGGGCGCGTTTGCGCGGGCACAGGCGGCGGCGGGCAGCGTGTTCCACTTCTAATCTGTTTGATCTGAGAAATCGTCTGTCATCCTGAGCAGAGCGAAGGACCTTCCTCTTGCCGCCCGGGAAATTCATTTCAATACCCGAAACCCTTTTCCGACCAAAAATAGCGGTCTTTGGGCTTTCAACGAGCTTCGCTGAGAACCAAGGGGAAGGCCCTTCGCTCTGCTCAGGATGACAGACGTTACCAACGAACCACACCACACCACACGCCATGCCTACTGCCGTCGACCTGTTCATTCCCTGTTTCGTGGATCAGCTGTTTCCGTCCACCGCCATGAATATGGTGAAGGTGCTCGAAAAGCTGGGCTGCGCGGTGCACTACAACGGCAACCAGACCTGCTGCGGCCAACCGGCCTACAACGCTGGCTACAAGACCGAAAGCTGCGAGGTAGCCACCAAGTTTCTCAACGATTTCCCCCCGGCCGAGGGCCGCTACATCGTGAGCCCCTCGGCTTCCTGCGTGGGCATGGTGCGCAACGCCTACGCCGGGCTGTTTGAGGGCACCGCTGACCAAAGCCGCTACCATGGCGTGCAGCGCCGCATCTTCGAGCTGACCGAGTTCATCGTGGACGTGCTGGGCGTGCCGAGCATTGCCGGCGCGCAGCTCGCCGGCAAGTACACCTACCACGATTCCTGTGCCGCGCTGCGGGAGTGCGGCATCCGCGCGGCCCCGCGCCAGCTGCTCGACGCGGTGCAGGGCCTGGAGCGCCTGGAAATGGCCGAGACCGAAACCTGCTGCGGCTTCGGCGGCACCTTCGCCGTGAAGTTCGAAGCCATTTCGGTCGCCATGGCCCAGCAGAAAGTAGAGCACGCCCTGGCCACCGGCGCCGACTACCTCATCAGCACCGACACCAGCTGCCTGATGCACCTGGACGCCTACATCCGCCGCGAGAAAAAGCCCATCAAAACCATGCACGTCGCCGATGTGCTGGCCAGCGGGTGGTAGGGCCTCACCCCGGCCCTCTCCTAAAGGAGAGGGAGCCTGACGCCCCGGTTCTGCGCAGCTACGTCGGCTTACGCCTCCGCAACTGCTACCACAGGTTCCGCACAACACCAACGCCACTGCTGAGAAGCAGTGGCGTTGGTTCGTTAGCGCCGTCAGGCTCCCTCTCCCTTAGGAGAGGGTTGGGGTGAGGCTCACATCACCCGGTGAATCCGCTCCTTCAGGCCACTGGTAGCTTCGAGCAGGGGCAGGCGCACGGCGCCGGCGCAGATGCCCTGGGCTTCGAGCACGGCTTTCACGCCCACGGGGTTGCCTTCCTCATACATCAGCGGGTTCAGGGGCAGCAACCCGAACAGCAGCTCGGTGGCCCGGGTGAAGTCGCCGGCCAGGGCGGCGCGGGTCATGTCGCTCATACGCTTCGGGAAGGCGTTGCCGAGGACACTGATGACGCCCACGGCCCCGAACGAAATCATGGGCGTGGTCAGCATGTCGTCGCCGCTGATGAGCATAAAGCCGGCGGGCTTGCGGGCGGCAATGGCCATGCCCTGCTCCAGGTTGCCGCTGGCTTCCTTGATGCCGATGATGTTGGGGTGCTGGGCCAGGCGCAGCGTGGTGTCGGCGGTCAGGTTGGAGCTGGTGCGGCCGGGTACGTTGTAGAGGATGATGGGCAGCGGACTCAGATCGGCCAGGCGCAGGTAGTGCTGGATGATTCCCTGCTGGCTGGGCTTACTATAGGCCGGGCTGGCCGACAGGATAGCGTCGATGCCGTCGAGGTCGGTGGTGCGCAGCAGGGTTTCGAGGCCGGCCGTGTCGTTGCCGCCGATGCCGTATACGAGCGGCACACGACCGGCGACGTGCTCTTTGCAGACGCGCAGAATCTCGGTTTTTTCCTCCGCCGTCACCGTCGGCGACTCGCCGGTAGTGCCGTTGACGACGAGGTATTCCACGCCGCCCTCAATGCAGAAATCGAGCAGCCGCCGCAGGGCGGGGTAGTCTACGGCGTGGTCGGGAGCGGGGGTGAAGGGCGTGATGAGGGCAATGCCGGTGCCACGGAGTTTGTCCATGCGGGAATTAAGCTGTTGTTTTGTAGGCGGGAACGTCGGGCAAAGGTACAAAGCTGCCGGCCCCGGCCGTTGCCCGCGTCTTTCTCTTCTCAAAAGTACCTGGTCGGCTTCCCGCCGGCGTTATTTTTCCGCCCGATTTTGTTCCGTACCCCGCTTTTCGTGGCCGCCACCGCCCTGGCCGCCAGCACGCTCTTCACGGCCTGCGAAACCAAGCCCGCCACCGCTTCGGAAGCCGCCAGCCCCACTGCCGAAGCCCTGGCCGCCGACTCCGCCGGCACGCCCGTAACCTCGGGCACCGCCGCCACCGCCGAGGCCGAAGCCAACGCCACGCCCGCCCCCGACCCGTCGAGCATTCCGGCCGGCAGCATCGCCGATGCGGCCACCATCACGGCCCGCCCGCAGGTGCCCATCCTGTGCTACCACCAGATCCGCAACTGGCGGCCCAAGGACTCGAAAAACGCCAAGGACTACATCGTACCCGAGCAGGCTTTCCGCGACCAGATCAAGATGCTGGCCGATTCGGGCTACCACACCGTGCTGCCCGACCAGCTCTACGCCTACCTCACCACTGGGGCCAAGCTGCCGAGCAAGCCCATCATGCTCACCTTCGACGACACCGACCTCGACCAGTTCACCGTGGCCCGCCCCACGCTGGATAAGTACGGCTTCAAAGCCGTCTACTTCATCATGACCGTAAGCCTGGGCCGCCCGAACTACATGAGCAAGGCGCAGGTGAAGCAGCTTTCCGACGAAGGCAACGTTATCGGCTCCCACACCTGGGACCACCACAACGTGAAGAAGTACCAGGGCCAGGACTGGGTGACGCAGATCGAAAAGCCAACCAAGACGCTGGAGGAAATCACGGGCAAGAAGATCAAGTACTTCGCCTTCCCCTTCGGCCTCTGGAACCAGCAGGCTATTCCGGAGCTCAAGAAGCGCGGCTTCGTGGGCGCCTACATTCTGGCCGAGAAGCGCGACCCGATTGACCCGTTGTTCACCATCCGCCGCATCATTGCCAGCGGCTACTGGAGCCCCCGCACCCTGCACAACAGCATCGTGCAGAGTTTCTAGCCTGTCCTTGCGAGCAGGCGAGACATTCCGCGCATCAAGCGGCGTCAATCCGTCCTGTGAAATGAGCCAAACTTTGTAACAGCAGAAAGCCCCGACGTGAATTCACGTCGGGGCTTTTGCTTTACATGGGGCTTAACGCATTTCAGAAGACGCATTGCTTCGTCTCTGCTTGAGGCGTAGAATGCTCACAATGACAGGTTGGGGTAAAGCTCACTACTCTGTTTTCACGCCAGCGGCTTTAAGGTCCTTAAACGCACCGCCGTTCACCACTTTCGGGAAGCCTTTTTCCTGCATCAGCGCGGCAGCCTGGCCGCTGCGGTTGCCGGAAGCGCAGTAGAGCACGTAAGTTTTGGCGGGGTCCAGCGCGGCTACTTTGGCGGGGAAGTCAGCGGCTTTAAAGTCCAGGTTCTGCGCTTGGCGCAGGTGGCCGGTGGCATATTCGGCCGGTGTGCGCACGTCGAGCACGACTACCTGCCGCTGCTTCACCAGCTTTTGAGTGACGGCCAGGTCCGTCACCGGAACCTTGGTCTGGGCCATAGCCGGGGTGGCGGTTGACAGGGCGAAAACCAGCAGGCTGGTGATGGTAGAAAGGAAGGGGCGGAGCATAAGGGTGGGGAAGAAAATGTAAAAATGGGTGTCATGCTGAGCGCAGCCGAAGCATCTCGCGTGCTGACGCTGGATTACTAAGTCAAACGGCTAGTGCAAGATGCTTCGGCTGCGCTCAGCATAACGGTCTTGATCAGGCGTTAAAACAGTGAAGCCTGCTTTCCAGGGCTGCCGGACGGTGTAGGAGGAAAGGCTTCGGGCGCAGCTTCAGGGTCACCCGCACTACCCGCCTCTAAAGCCTCGTCGGCCGAATCAGGTTCCGTACTGCCGGGAATCATGGCCAGCAGGTCCGTTTCGGAGATGATGGGCACTTTGAGCTCGGTGGCTTTTTCGCGCTTGGCGGGGCCCATCTTGTCGCCGGCTACCAGGAAGCTGAGCTTCTTGCTGATGGAGCCCGTGATTTTGCCGCCGTTCTGAGTGATGAGCTGCTGCAAGTCTTCCCGGCTGTGCTGCTCAAATACGCCCGACAGCACGAACGTGAGGCCCGTCAGCCGGTCGCTCACCGCCTGCGGGGCCTCGCCCGTCAGGGCCAGCTGCACCCCGGCGGCGCGGAGCCGCTCGATAAGCTGCCGGTTGCTGGCGTGCGTAGCCCAGGCGGCCAGCGACTCGGCAATGACGCCGCCGACTTCGGGCACCGCCGCCAGCTCGGGGGCCGTGGCGGCCAGCAGGGCGTCGATAGTGCGGTAGTGGGCGGCCAGCTTTTCGGCCACGGTTTCGCCCACGTAGCGGATGCCCAGCCCGAACAGCACCCGGTCGAAGGGCACCTGCTTGCTGGCGTCGATGCCGTTGATCAGGTTCTGAATGGACTTTTCGCCCAGGCGCTCCAGGCCGGTGAGCTTCTCCGCCGTGAGGTCGTAGATATCGGCCGGGGTGCGCACCAGGGCCAGCTCGGCGAAGCGGCCCACGGTTTCGGCGCCCAGGCCGTCGATGTTCAGGGCCTTGCGCGACACGTAGTGCTCCAGGCGGGCCCTGAGCTGGGGCGGGCAGCTTTCGTCGTTGGGGCAGCGGAAGTGGGCCTCGCCCCCGGGCCGGAGCAGCGGCGTGCCGCAGGCCGGGCAGGCCGTGGGGTACTGAATGGGCTGGCTGCCTTCGGGCCGGGCCGTCAGGTCGACGCCGGTGATTTTGGGAATGATTTCGCCGCCCTTCTCCACGAACACCATATCGCCCAGGCGCAGGTCGAGGGCGGCAATCTGGTTGGCGTTGTGCAGGGAGGCCCGCTTGACCACCGTGCCGGCCAGGGCCACGGGTGTGAGCAGGGCCACCGGCGTCACGGCCCCGGTGCGGCCCACCTGGTAGTGCACCTCGTTCAGGCGGGTGCGGCCGGCCTCGGCGGGGTACTTGTAGGCAATGGCCCAGCGCGGACTTTTGGCCGTGAACCCCAGGGCTTCCTGCTGCTGGAAATCATCCACCTTAATCACGATGCCATCGGTGGCCACGGGCAGCTCAAAGCGCTTCTTTTCCCAGGTATGAATGAAGTCCAGTACCTCGGCCAGTGAGGTACAGCGCCGCCAGGTGTCCGACACGGGCAGGCCCCAGGCTTTGAGGGCTTCGAGGGCGGCGCTGTGGCTGGGAAATACGTTGCGCTCCGGGCTCAGGAAGCTGTAGGCGAAAAAGCGCAGGCGGCGGGAAGCCACCACGGCCGAATCCTGGAGCTTGAGCGTGCCGCTGGCCGCGTTGCGGGGGTTGGCCAGCAGGGCTTCGCCATTCTGCTCCCGCTCCCGGTTCAGGTCCTCAAATACGGGCAGGGGCAGGAATATCTCGCCGCGCACCTCAAATTCCGGGGGCGGAGCGGGCGTCTCGCGCAGGTGCAGAGGCAGGTTCTTGATGGTGCGCACGTTGCTGGTCACCACGTCGCCGCGGGTGCCGTCGCCGCGGGTGACGCCCCGGGTGAGCTGGCCGTGTTCGTAGGTCAGGCTCATGGCCACGCCGTCGAACTTCATTTCGCAGACGTAGGCAAACTCCGCCCCCTCCAGCCCCTTGCGCACTCGTTCGTCGAAGTCGCGCAGGTCGGCTTCGGAGTAGGTATTGCCCAGGCTGAGCATGGGGTACTTGTGCTGGGCCGTGGGGAACTGCTTGGTGATGGTGCCGCCCACGCGCTGGGTAGGGGAGTTGGCCAACGCCAGCTCCGGATGGACCTTTTCCAGGGCCTGCAGCTCGGCCAGCAGCTGATCGAATTCCTGGTCCGGGATTTCGGAAATATCGTTCTGGTAGTACTGGTAGTTGAGGTGGTGCAGGCGCGCGGTAAGCGTACTGATGCGGTGCTGGATGGAATTCGGGTCGGGCATGGGGCAAAAATAACCGGCAGGAGGTCAGGGTCGGCAATTCAAGGTAAATGTTTCCGGTGCCCAAGCATCTTCCACTACGTCTGTCATCCTGAGCCTGCGCAGGATCTTCCTCATCGTTCTCTGTTACCCTTTTTTCAACGCAAAGCCCTTCACCAGTGAGCGGTAAAGGGCTTTGGAAATTATACTCGTAGCGCCGTAGGGTGCGGGGCTTGCCCCCGCCCGTCGGTGAACAAAACACCAGGAGTTCGTTCCACGACGGGCGGGGGCAAGCCCCGCACCCTACCGCGTTTTCGCTATAATCAAAAGCTGACTGGTATTTACGAGGAAGGTCCTTCGCTGTGCTCGGGATGACAGACGATTACAGTAGGAGAGCCAGGCTTGGAACCTGCCGGATTACTCCTGCACCAGCACGCCGTCGGCCTCGAAGTTGAGCTGCTCCTCGGGCTCGGTGATGGCCGCGATTTCCCGGGCCGACTTGCCGGCGTCTTTGGCGTAGTGCTGCAGGTCGCTCACCGGCACCACCTCGCGGTGGGCCCAGCCGTTGATGACCACGGTTTTGTCGGTAATGTTCTTAGGGACAAAAAAGGCGTAATCCTTGAAGCGGACCCGCATTTCGTGGCCGTCGGGCGTAGCCATGGTCAGCCAGCAGCCCTTGGCCTGGCACACGCCGGTGGCATTGCCTATCAGCTTCACCCGCGCCGAATCCTGGGTGCCCAGGGCTTTACTCAGGTCACTCATCGGCCGGGCTCCGTCGGCGGTGATGGCCGCGCCGTAGGTTTTGCCGGTAGGAGTGGCGGTTTCGGTTTTCGGGGCTGAAGTAGCGGCGGCAGTTTCGGTGGCCGGGGCCGCCTGGCAGGCGACCATGGCCGCCAGGGTGGCGGTCAGAACACTATTCTTGAAGCTCATGGAAATGAGGGTAACGGGTTGAAGGCCGAAAATACGGATTTCCGGCCGGCCCGCTACTTGCCTTTGGAAATAGCCGCCAGCGTCCGGGTTTCGGCCAGCTTGCCCTTCTTATCATACACCTCGGTTTTCACCACGCCCACGGTTGGCGAGTAGTAATCAACCAGGCGTACCGTCGTGCGGAAGGCTACGTCGGCGCGGGCCCTGGTCATCGACTCCCGCTCTGATTCCACTTTGTAGCACTGGAAGGTACCGGCGGGTGTTTTCACTGCTTCGGGGCCACTTACTACGCGGCGCTTCTGCACCATGGTACTCACTTTGGCCAGATCTACCGCCGAGCTGCGAACCTGGATCTGAGAGCCGCCAGCCGGCAGCTTGCTGCCGACGGTAGGCTGATTGGGCCACGCGATATTTACCGGCGCGAAGTCGAATATCCGGTCCCGGAACGACTTCAGGCTTTCGGGGTCGAACTGGGTCAGCCCATCGGTAAAAGTGGTGTCGCGGGAACAGTTAAACGTGAGGTCCTGCTGGGAAGACAAGCGGTTTTTCTCGTCGTACCGGCCGCTTTTGAGCAGCACCGTCGTCGTGGCGCGGGTCTTTTTCTTGTTCATTTCCGAGCCCAGGCGCACCACCCGCTGGCGCAGCTCCCCGGTCGATTTGCCCGCCGCATTGGTTACCTTATATAGCAGCTCCATGTTGTCGTATAACCCAAAGGGGTGGGCACAGGCGGCACTGGCTTCCGTAGCCCGGGCCGTCGCGGCCGCCGTGTCGGTGCCAGCGGTGGGGGCTTGGGCATGGGCGGCTCCCAGAGTCAGCAGGGGCAGAAAGGACAGCAGAGCAGGAATTTTCATGAAGCAGGAAATAAGATCGGGCGTTGGGCCACATACGCAGCCCGGCCGGTTTAGATTTTAACCCGCTCCGCCGCGGGGCGGAGCAGTAACGACCTCTCAGGCAAAAGCCCTGCCAGAGGCTTTTTATCGGCCATGGCGTAGCAACACCCGCCTGAGCCCGTAACTTGTGCCGCCCGGTCCCGTTCTTCGGGTACGCTGCTTTTCATTTTCTTTATTCCCTCAATCCATGGCTGATTCTTCCTCATCCTCCAGCAACTTCGCCGATATGGCCGCTTCTCTGCTGGCCAAGCTTTCGGGGGGCGTAGAGCTGTCCTGCGCCTTCGACCAGATGGAGCTGCAGGTGCCCAATCCTCAGAATCCATCGGCGGCGCCCGCCACCTGGCGCCTGAATGGCTCGGTACGCATTCGCACCCGGGGCGAAAATCCGCCCGCCGCTACTCCCCAGCTGCCCCCGGCCAACCCGACCACCGTTGGCTAGCGGCCTCGAGGTTGAAGCGCGGCTGGTCATTTCCATCGCCGGCGACGATATCCAGCTGGCGGGCTCGGGTACTTACCTTATTCTAAACATTCCGAGTCAGCGCGTTCTCGATAAGCTCACGGCTGGTCCGCCCGGGCCCCCGGGGGAGAAAAAGCCGAAAGCCCCGGGGCCTGACCCGCTGCAGCAGATCAATGACGTGGTCCGGCAGCTCGGGCTGATTCTGGATCTGCGGGTGGCGGGCAAGACCTACGTGACCTTCGGCACGGCGCGCACGCCCAAGATTTCGCTCCATGCCGTACTGGGAAAAATAGGCTCCTTTTTTTCCTGATCCTCCGGGCCCAAAAGACCGAAATCTTGACGGTCCGGAGGCAGGGTTTTTGCGTATCTTATCGGGAGGCCGGCAGGGGGAGAGAGTGGTTGGGAGCGGAACTTATGGCCTCTTGTTTGGTTTGCCAGAAGATACGTTGCTCACCACCTTCCCCATGATGAATTCCGACCCAGAACGCAGAGACAAAGTGGGGGCCGGGGCGCCCGCATCGACTTTTGCCCGCATCGAGCGGGTGCCCCCGCTGCTCATGCTGCTGTATCTGGGAATGGCGGGTATCACGGTGCTCTTTATTATTCTGGTGGCGGCGTATGCCCAAACCCGCCATCTGAGCAGCCTGCCCAGTGGGCTACATCCGTTTCCGCGCTATTTCTCCCTGAGCACCATCGTGCTGCTGGCCAGTAGCTATACGCTCAGCCAGGCCCAGCGCATCTACCGGCAGGATGATATGGTGAAACTGGCGCGCTGCCTGGCAGCTACGCTACTGCTGGGCGGCATCTTCACCGGTTTGCAGGTGCTGGGCTGGCGCGAGCTGATAACCCAGGGCGTGTTCTTCACCGGGGCCGCCAGCGGCACCTACGTCTATCTGATTTCGGCCCTGCACGTGGCTCACCTGCTCGGGGGCATGCTGTTTCTGCTTTCGCTGCTGCTGCGCACCCTGCACGCCTCGCGCGACGCGGTGCGCAGTCTGGTATTCATCCGCAACCCCTACCGCCGGATGCAATTGCGGATGCTGGGTTTGTACTGGCATTTTATCGATGGGCTCTGGGTCGTGCTGTTTGCGCTGTTCCTGTTTTTGTACTGAGCGTTTTCCTGGCGGTTATACCCCGACAAAGAAGCCCTGATCATGAAAATGGTCAGGGCTTCTTCGTTGGGCCAAAAATCAGCGGGCTATCGTCACCGTGCCCTTGAAACGTTTGTCAGTATAGTCGATGAGGTAGAAATACACGCCCGCCGGGAGGCCCCCGCCATCCCACTTAAAGGTCCGGTCGGCGGTGCTATACACTTCGGTGCCCCAGCGGCTGAAAATCTTGATAGTGGCCAGGCGGGACGCGCAGAAATCCGGGGGCAGGTTGGGCAGGGTGAACCAGGCATTGAGGGCGTCTCCATTGGGGGTGAAGATGTTGGGTGGCAGAAAAGGCGGCGCCTCGGGCGGCATAACCTCGAAGCGCACGGTACGGGTCTGGGGCAGCGGCAGGCAGGTGGTTTCCTGCAGCCGGAAAGTAACCTCCAGACTGTTCAACTGCACCGCTTCGCAGGTTGGGTCCCAGCGAAAAAGCGCGGTGGCCCGCCCCGGCCCGTTCCGGGACGTGAAGCGCATGCCCACCGCGGCCAGCTCAAAGCTCCGGCCCGCAGCCGTCAGGACCAGCGGATTTAAATCGGGGTCCACGCCGGTCAGGGTGGCTTCGTATACTTCGCCCAGCCGCCGCCGGATCACCGGGGGGCGCCCCGCCGAGTCCGGCGGCAGACTGGTGGTAAGCTGGGGTTCGGTATTCGAGTAGTCGATCTGAATGGGGACGACGAGGCTGGTCGCCTGCCGCTCGTTGCAGGGGGTAGCCGCCGCGGTGAACTCAAACTCGAAGATGGGTTTATTCACCGCCGGGCACTCTACCCGCCAGGTGAAGACGCCCCGGGTTTCGGTGCTGGTGGGGGTCTGGGCCAGCTGCGCCCCAAACGCCGCGGCAGAAAACCCCCGCCCCCGCATTTCGAGCGTTACCGGGTCCTTATCCGGATCGGTGCCCGTGAGCGCAAAGCTGATCAGGTCGCCGGGACGCGCCCGCAGAGGCAGCGTCGGGCCCGCCGTAGTGCTGATAACCGGGTTGAAGTTGGGGTCGGGCACGGAGGTGAAGGCTATCCGCACCGTGTCCCGCTTGGGCAGGCTGCACCCGTCGTCGGCCACAACTACGTCGAGCACAAAAACCTGCCCCCGGGTGTTGATGCACTCCGGAAAGCACAGCCGCGACACCAGCGTATCGGGGGCTCCGGGGGTGCGTACCATCCCTTTGAGCAGAGTCAACGTGGGCAGCACGCCCGTGTAGTTCACCGGGTTCAGCGTCAGACTCAGCGTCGTGGTCGGGTCGGGGTCCGTGAAGCGCAGGGTGATGCAGCGGTTGCTGCCCGGCGTCAGCCGCAGGGTGTCGAGGCCCGGGCGGTAGGGCTGCCCCTTCCCCGAAACCAGCACGCTCATGCTGGGCGTCGTGTTGCGCGGGCAGTTCAGCACCTGCAGCTGAAAGTCGCGCCGCACTTCCCCGATCTTGATACCCCGGCGGTATTCCGAGCATTTGATGCCGAAAACGAACAGGCCCAGCCGGGTGGGCAATACTTGCAGCCGGCCGGTCTGCCGGCCGATGGTCAGGGCCGGATTACCCGGAATCTGATTCAGCACATTCTGCCCCGCCTGCCACAGAATCGGGGTGTAGGGGGCCGGAGCCGCCGTTGCCGGCTTGGGCAGGCCCGGGGTTGAATGACCGTTGAGGGGCGTGGCCAGCTCGTATACCAACGAATCCTGGTCGGCATCCTGCCCCCCGAAGTCATAGTAGAACAGCTCCCCCCGGCAGGCGTAGTCGCTCAGGGGGGGGAATATCTGGGGAGTGGAGTTGATAAACGCTTGTCCATTCCGCACGACGGCCGGAAACTCCAGGTAGAAGGCCTGGCCGGAATCACCGGGGTCCTGGATGTTGCTGATGCCGTTGTTGCGGCAGCAGCGCTCCACCGCGGCATAATACCCCGCCGGACTGGTGTAGGTCCCCGCCGGCAGTTCAAGCAGACGGGAGTAGACCAGCCGGCGGGTACTCAGGCTTGGTACGGTGCAGGCCACGTTGGAATAGGTCACGAAGGAATTGCCGGTCAGGGGCAGCACCACGTCCTGCATCCGCCGGTTTGAGCTCTTTTCAAACAGGCTGACTGTTAGGTCATTGTCTAAGGCTCCGGGGTTGCCTTTGATAGCATCGAAGTACAGATTCAGGGAAATCCGGTACCGACTGCCCGCCACGTGCTGCAGGTCTAACTCGCCGCCCACGATGTGGGTGGCCTGGCTCCTCCAGCTGACCAGCACAAGCAGCGTCAGGCATAGGGTGATCTTACGAAGCGATAGGATACGAGGTAGCATCGGCAAGCGGCTTGGTCCGTGAGTTGCTCCTGAAAGATACAACTGCCAGCGCGGAACCCGCCCCGGTAAGGGGAGGTTTATCTGGCGGGCTGCGTACCTTGGCAGCCCATTCGGTGCTGCCCCTCCCATTTCCCAAATTCCCTCTATGAAGCGTTTGTTTTACTCAACCCTGTTGGGGGTGTTCCTGGCGGTATCCGCCGGGGCCCAGAGCCTGACTCCCCACCCTATTCCTACGCCTGAGCTCAGCGACGCGGGATTGAGCTGTGCTCAGATGCACCAGGCGTCGGCCCTGCGGCAGCCTGCCACCACCGTGCGGCATGCCCGCAAGATGGAACGCTACGATGTGAAATACTATAAGCTCGACATTGCCCTGGAAAACAATGCCCGCACGGTGTCGGGTGCCGTGCGGATGCAGGCCCTGGCCCAGGGGCAGCCGCTCGATTCCCTGTCCTTCGAGCTGTACCCCACCTTCATTATCGATTCCGTAGTGGTGAACGGCCGTAAAAGTCCCGGCCTGCGTCGCGTCGCTGGCGACGTGACGGTGGGCCTGGCCCAGGCGGTGGCGGCTAATTCCCTGTTCAACGCCTATATCTACTACCGCGGTACGGCCCCCAACGGCAATTCCGCCGCCATCGGCAATGCCCTCGACACTGAGTTCGAAACCGATTACGGCGTAAACGTAACCTGGAGCCTGAGTGAGCCCTTCAACGCCTACGAGTGGTGGCCCTGCAAGCAGATTCTGACCGATAAAGCCGACTCCTCGGACGTCTGGGTCACGACGGCCAGCCTCAACAAGGTGGGCTCGAATGGTACGCTGGAGCGGGTCACGCCGCGGCCCAACGGCAAGAGCCGCTACGAATGGAAGTCCCGTAAGCCTATTGCCTACTACCTGATTTCAGTGGCCGTCGCGCCCTACATCGAATATACCAACTATGCTAACCCGGCCGGCGGCCCGCGGATTCCCATCGTGAACTATCTGTACAGCGCCGCTGCCCAGGCCAGGTACCAGGTGGAGCTGGACCGTACGCCCGGCTTTATTGAAAACTTTTCCAGCCTGGTCGGACTGTACCCGTTTGCCAGCGAGAAATATGGTCATAGCATGGCTCCCATCGGGGGGGGCATGGAACACCAGACGATGACCACGCAGGACGGCTTCACCTTCACGCTGACGGCCCACGAGCTGTTTCACCAGTGGTTCGGCAACCATGTGACCTGCGCCTCGTGGCAGGATATCTGGCTCAACGAAGGCTTTGCCTCCTATGGCGAGTACCTCGCCCTCAATGCCTTTGCCAGCACGGCCCCGTTTTCGGCCCGGGCCTGGATGAATAATGCGCATGCCACCACGATGCAGGTTCCCGGCGGCAGTGTGCAGGTGCGGGACACGACCAACGTCGGCCGGATTTTCAGCGGCCGTCTTTCCTACAAGAAGGGGGCCGCCGTGGTGCACATGCTGCGCTACCTGCTCCACGACGATGTGAAGTTCTTCCGGGCCCTGCGCACGTACCAGACCACTTACGGCGGCGGCACGGCCCGTACCCGCGACCTGCAGCGCATCGTTGAAGCCGAGGCCGGAACTTCGCTGGCCTATTTCTTTCAGCAGTGGTACGCGGGCGAAGGGTTTCCAACCTTTGCCGTGCGCTGGAACCAGGCCGGCAACGACCTGTACCTGCGTACTACGGAGTCAGTTTCGATGCCGGCCGTAACCCCGTTTTTCGACACGGAAGTTGATTACCGGATTACGCTCAGCTCGGGCAGCACTCAGCTGGTACGTTTGCGCCAAAGCCAGATGGTCTCTTCCTTCACGGTACCCGTTGCCGGCACGGTAACCAGTATCCAGGTCGACCCTGACCAGTGGATTCTGAACGGAGCGGGCACCGTGGTGCGCGACAATGCCCTTATCCTGGCCAGTCAGGTAGCCTCCCGGCCGGCCCCGCTGGTGGTGTATCCCAATCCGTGCCGCGACGTGCTCCGGCTCACTGCCCTGAGTGCCCGCCCGGCCCAGGCGGAAGTTACCGATGCTACCGGCCGGGTGCTGCTCCGGCAGACCGTCAGCTCCGCGCAGCCCCGACTCGATACCCGGGCCCTGGCCGCCGGGCTGTATCATCTGCGCCTCACCACCACTGAAGGGGAGGTGTCGCTGGCCCGTTTCGTGCGCGAGTAGCGGCGCTCACCTGCCCGCATCAAAAAATCCCCGGCAGATTCTGCCGGGGATTTTTTGATGCGGGCAGGTGAGCCAGCGGTTCTTTCGCCGGATGGGCGCGGGAATGGTTATCTGGCGTTGGCGTACTGCTGAATGCGGGCCTGTACTTCCTCGGGGGCCGGGGGCAGGTTAAACACGCTATCCATTAGCTCGTCGAACGACTGGGCGGAGGTGAAAATGGAGTCATGATAGGCGTTGGCCGAAAAGCGGATGAAGCCCGGCTGCCCGTTTACGCTTACCATATCTACCGTAACAGTTCCAAACTGCTGGTTGCAACGCCCGGACTGCGTACAGTCTTTGGGTTGGGGCTTCAGGAAATGCTTGTCAATGGTTTCGGTGTAGCGGTCATGACGAAGCGTGCGCTGATCCGAAGTAGAAAGGTTGTACCCCAAAGCCAGCACCCGGTCGCGGACAAAATCGAACAGGTGCCGGAAGTTGCCGGGCCCGATGCTGGGGTCAAAGAAAAACAAGGCCCCCTGTCGCCCACACTCGTTGAGTAACTGCACCCGCAACCCCCGACCACACACGCCGGTTTTGCGAAAGTGATACGCCTTGAAATAAGGGCCCATCCAGTTGAGGTACACCTGCTCATTCACCCATTGATCATGGGCCTGCACCTGGTTGGGCGTACGTGCCAACGGCCGCCACTGCGCCGCTTCCTGGGGCTCAGAAATAGGCAGAATACGTTTTAAAAATCCGAACAAGGGAGCTGGAGCAGTTTAGTGATGAACATCAGCTTGCTGAAATAGTTTTTGCCAGCCCTTGCGGACAAATCATTTCGTCGTGATTAAACCAATAAAATTATCCAAATATTTATAGTGGCAAATTGGGGCGTTATCCCGTGCGCGGTAGCTATCAGCTAGCTAAGGTCAACAGGTTTCCGGCCCGGCTTAGGCCGAGGTAAGCCCGGCCCACTAAAAACCGGCGGGAGGTAGCTAAGCTCAGGAGTTGGGCGTCTGCTCAGTACCAGGTCTTGCTGCCGGCCTTACCGCACCCGGGTCCAGTAGTGGGAACGACCAATAAGCGAGAAGCCAATGTAGCCCTTCACTTCCAATTGATCCTTGGTATTCAGGCTCACGTAGCAGGAGTAAGTCCGGCCGCTGGTGGGGTCATAAATCTGCCCATCTTCCCAACGCTCGGCATCGGGGTTGTAGCGCAGTCCCTGCAGGACTATCAGGTTCTGCAGCGGCTGGCTACGCCGGTCGGGGCTGGGATTGCGCTGGTCCAGCTTGGGCCGGCCGGTATTCGGGTCCTGCGGAACGCGGAGCCAGACAACGCGCCCGCAAAGCCGCTCGCCGCAGCGGTAGATTTCAGTATGCGTATCGCCCGTATCGTCAGCCCACACCCCAAGGGGTACCGGCGACTGACCTGGCCGGTTCAACGGTGCCAGTAGCCAGAGCAGCAGACTAAACAGCAGGGAAGTCAAGGGGAAAGGAAAGAAGAAAAATCGGCGGAAAAAGGAGGGGCGGGAGGAATTGGGAAGGTAACAAAAAAAGCGACGTTCCAGTTTGGAACGTCGCTTTGCTGCAGCCTGGGGTGGCGGTGGTTACCTGATCCGCGTCCAGGTCTGGGATTTGCCGATCAGGGAAAAGCCGATGTAGCCTTTTACCTCCATCGTGTTGGCATTCAGGACTTTCATGTAGCAGGAATACGTTTTGCCATCTTCCGGGTTATAGATGGTGCCGTCGTCCCACTTGTTCTGGCTATCCTTCTCGAAGTCTTTCATGAACACCAGACCCATACGCGGCCGGTTGCGCAGCTTCGGATCCGGATTCTGGGAGTCGAGCTTAGCTTTGCCGGTAGCCGGGTCGTTGGGAACGGTCAGCGACACGATCTTGCCATAGAGTTTATTACCGCTCTGGTAGATTTCAAACGTCGCTTTCTTTTCTGCATTCGTCCAGATGCCGAGGGGAGAGAGTTTCTGGGCCGAGGCCAGGCCAGTGAAGCCCAGCAGCATGGTCAGACAAAGGAACAGGGTTTTTTTCATGGAGAGGAGCAATGGTGGGTTTTTGGAAAAAAAGATGAGGGAAACGCTGGAAGGGCCGCCCGGCCGCCCAGAAGGCTGTTGAAGAGTCCAATGGCAAGTTTGAGGCCGAAATGCCAGATGCCCCAAAACCGGCAACTTTCGGAAAAAAGAAGCGGCTGATAGTCAGGATAATGGTGGATAAGATGTCCCCCGGGCTAAAATAAAGGGTTTTTAATTTTGAACCATCCGGGGGGCTTTTAACTTTACCAGCCAGTAGTGAGTGCTACGACCCCGCCCAAGCAGCTCTAAATTGCTGGGTAGCGCCGGCGGGGGCATGTCGGATCTAAAGAAAGGAGGTACACAATGTCTAGTAGTCCCAAACAAATCCTGCCAAGCCTGTCGAATGTAGTCCGCTTCACCGCCGGACGCGCCTAACAACAGCTTTCGCGCGGAACCAGCTCAATTCCGGCTTTTTCCCGCATTCTGGCAAGGTCTTACACAAAGGATGACGGGGCTGTACCCCAGCTTCGCCGCTTGGTAAGATTTGAAGGATTAGATGCCCGGTTCGCCCAGCAGCCTCTCTGGAGGTTTTGCACAGGCGACCGGGCATCGTTTTTTTGTACCCCTTACCTGTGCAGCGCACGGGCCTACCGCTGCGCTGGCCCAATGGACTTCTGCCTGGAAGTCGTCGTTGCCGATTTGGCTTTTACTTTCTCTTTAACCCGTTCGGTCGTCGCTGCGGCCGTTTTATCAGCCCCCGGCTGCTCGCCCAGCACCCGCCGGATTCCCATAAAACGCCGCTCGTAGCCCGTGCCTTCTACCTGGCTGATCTTCACCCCCGATTCACGCCGGGCGGAGGAGGAATGAATAAACCGCAGCGGCTCCCCGGGCTCCGAAATCACGATGCCGGCGTGCCCGGGGGTGGTGGAGGTGGTGGCGGTGCCGGTGAAAACCACCATGTCGCCCCGGCGGGCCTGCGCCCGGGGCACTGGCCGGCCGGTGTCGATGAGCAGCGCCGTGGAGTGCGGCACGGCAATGCCGAAGCGCCCATACACGAACAGCAGAAAGCCGGAACAGTCGAAGCCGCCGGTGGGAGTAGTGCCGGCATAGCTATACGGGGACCCCAGCTGCTGCAGCGCAAAGTGAATAAGGCTATCGGCCTGGGGCAAAGGGCTGATGGTTATCAGGGAAGCCATGCGCGTCTGGGGCCCGGCACCTGGGGTGGTATCCGGGGCGGCGCTAAACCGCAGCGGGGCCGGCCCGGAGTCTGTTGCCCGCTGGGAGGACGAGCCAAAGTGCTGCCAGCCCACAACCGCCAGAATTCCCGTGACCAGGGCAAAGAAAGTAAGCCAGACGTAACGCATAAGGTAACCGACACAAACCCCGGAGAAAGCGGAATAGGCCGCACTGCCCTAACGGAGAAGGTTGGATCGGGGTTTCTGGGGTTGGGAAGGTGGTAGCCGGATAGGCAGCGGCGCGGCTGGGTTTCGCTTGTATCTTGCAACCCCGGTTGGATTTTGCCGTCAGGATAGTGGCGCTTGCCCGCGCAGGGTTGTTTTTTCTTATTTTCTCATCTTTTCCCGCATGATGCATTCTTTCTTTCGCCGACTGCTGGCCGTGGCCGTGGTGTTGCTGCTCAGTCAGTTCACGCCCGTTTGGGCCGCTGCCACGCTCCGCTACACGCTGGCTATGCCGGCTCCGCAAACCCACTACTTTGAGGTGGAAATGGCGTTAGCCGGCTTCAGCAAACAGTTTACCGACGTGAAAATGCCCGTGTGGGCCCCCGGCTCTTACCTGGTGCGGGAGTTTGCCAAAGGCGTGGAAGGTCTGACGGCCAAAGCCGGCAGTGAAACCCTGCGCACGGAGAAAGTGGCCAAGAACACCTGGCGCATCTACCATCCCAAAGCCCGGGATTTTACGGTAAGCTACCGCGTATACGCCTTCGAGCTGAGCGTGCGCACCAGCTTCCTCGACGCCGCCCACGGCTACGTGAACGGCACCAGCGTGTTTATGTATCCGGCCGACGAGGTAAAGCTGCCCAGTACGCTCACCGTGCAGCCCGCTCCGGGCTGGGCCCAGGTCAGCACCAGCCTGAAGCCCGTGCCGGGCGGCGCGCCCTTCACGTTCCGCTCGGCCTCTTACGATGAGCTGGCGGACTCGCCCATCGAAATCGGCAACCAGAAGATCCTCTCGTTTGAGGCCAACGGCACGCCGCACACGGTGGCTATGTTCGGCACGGTGCAGTACGATGAAGCCCGTTTGCTGCGCGACATGAAGGAGGTATGCGAGGAAGCTCACCGGGTAGTGGGCCAGAATCCGCTGGACCGCTATCTGTTCATCATCCACAACATCGACCGGGGTACGGGCGGCCTGGAGCACCTGTTCTCCACTACGCTGTCGGTGTCACGCAACTCCTACAGCTCGGAAGCGGGTTGGAAGGGCTTCCTGGGCCTCGTAGCCCACGAATACTTCCACCTCTGGAACGTGAAGCGCATCCGGCCGGTAGCTTTGGGACCCTTCGATTACGACACGGAAAACTACACCCGCATGCTATGGGTGAGCGAAGGCGGCACCGAGTACTTCTCGAACCTGATTGTGCAGCGGGCGGGCTTCCTGACCCCGGACGCTTATCTGGCCGACCTGAGCAACGGTATCGGCCGGGTGGAGAACACGCCCGGCAACAAGCTGCAGTCGGCGGCTGAGTCGAGCTTCGATGCCTGGATCAAGTATTACCGGCCTAATGAGAACTCGGCCAACACCGGTATCAGCTACTACGACAAGGGCGAGGTTATCGGGGCCGTGCTCGATCTGATGGTGATCAACGCCACCAACGGCGACAAACGCCTCGACGACGTGATGCGCTACCTCTACGCGCAGTACTACCAGAAGCTGGGCCGCGGCTTCACCGATGCCGAATACCAGGATGCCGTGGCTAAAGTGGCCGGCCGCCGCTTCGACGACTTCTTCCGCAACCACGTGTACGGCACCCAGACGCTGGACTACGGTACGGCCCTGGGCTACGCCGGCCTCAAGCTTACCAGCACGCCGGTAACTACCGACGCCGTGCTGGGCGCCAATGTGAGCCCGGCGGGCGGTAAGTACACCGTGAGCAGCGTGGTCCGCGACGGCAGCGCCTGGCAGGGCGGACTGAGCGTCGGCGACGAAATCCTGGCCCTGAACGGCACCCGCGTTACCGACGACCCTAACAAAGCCCTGGTTGGCGCGCCCGTTGGGGCTCAGGTAGCTATGCTGGTAAACCGCGACGGCCAGATAAAGGAAGTAACTATCCCGCTGGTGGCGGGCACGACTCAGCGTTACCGCATCGAGCGGCTGCCCAATCCTACCGAGCAGCAGCAGCGCGTACTCAACAAGTGGCTGCCGGTGACGAAGCAAAGAGGCAGGTCGCTTTAACTGGTCATGCTTACTGCGTATGACGGTCTGATTGGATAAGCTCAGCGTTGATTTCCAACAAAAAGCCCGATTCACATTGAATCGGGCTTTTTGTTGGGCGACTACACTGATATAAAAAAAAGCCCTGACGCGGGGCGTCAGGGCTGGTGCAGGGAATTCGGCTTGCAGGTAAGGAGAAGTCTCCAGCCTGGCTACATCACCCGTTTCAGGGCCACGTCGCGCACCGGCGTAATTACGAGGGGCACCTTCTCCACTTTCACCGAGCTGGTGTCGAGGCCGAAGTACTTGTCTTCGGAGGCAATGAACTGCTTGATGTAGAAGTAGGCCTGCATCACGAGCTTTTCCACCACGGGGAAATCGTTTTCCACCGACAGGAATTTCTCCAGCACCACGAAGCGGAAGTCGCCGGTAACGTGCTGCTTGCTGAGCGACTCGTAGCGCGAGGTGATGTCTACTTCCTTGTTGCGAACCAGGTCTTCCACCACCTTGCGGAAGTAGAGGTTGATGCGCTGCTCCACCCGGAAGCCCAGGCGGAAGGTGATGCGGAAGGCATCGTCCGGGGCCAGCTCCACCACTTTATATTCCATCGTGTAGGGCTCGTCAGTGGTATCCACGTGCACGAACCAGTAGATGTCGGCCCGCTTGGGGCGCTTCTGGAAGATGGAGTAGATGATCTTGGACTCGATTTCGGAAGCCCGCTCGGCCGAGGTCATGAACACCAGATGGGTGGAATACTTCGGTACCGATTCGTCGCTGCTAAGCTGCTTGAGGGCTTCCATGTAGGGCTCAATCTTCACGAACTCCGTGAGCCGGCGCTTGATGTAGTAGGCCCGCAGCCAGGTATACATCACCGCCATCAAGGCCGCGCCAATAGCCAGGGAAACCCAGCCGCCGTGGGGAAACTTGATGAGGTTAGCTACCAGGAAGGAGGCTTCAATGCCGCCATAAATCAGGGCAAACAGCACCACCACGACCATCGGTACCCGGCGCGAACGGAGCCAGACGGTAAGCAGCAGCGTGGTCATGAGCATGGTGAGCGTGATGGCCAGTCCGTAGGCCGCTTCCATGTTCGACGACTCGCGGAAGTACAGGACCACCCCGACGCAGCCCAGCAGCAGCAGGCGGTTCATACTGGGCACGTAGAGCTGCCCCTTCACGTCGGTGGGGTAGTTGAGCTTCACCTTGGGCCACAGGTTCAGGCGGATAGCTTCGGCCACCAGCGTAAACGAGCCCGTAATCAGGGCCTGCGAGGCAATGATGGCGGCAATGGTGGCAATGCCGATACCGATGAGCAGAAACCACGACGGCATCAGCTCATAAAACGGGTTGCGGCCGTTGAGCTGCTCCCCCTGGTGGGACAGCAGCCAGGCCCCTTGGCCCATGTAGTTGAGTACCAGCGCAGACTTGACGAAAATCCAGCTGATGCGGATGTTGCCCTTGCCGCAGTGGCCCAGGTCCGAATACAGGGCTTCCGCGCCGGTAGTACACAGAAATACGGCGCCCAGGAGCCAGAAACCGCCGGGGTATTCCACCAGCAGCTCGTAGGCGTAGTAAGGATTCGCCGCCTTCAGAATCATCGGGTTCTGCACGATCCAGCTCACGCCCAGCACGCCCAGCATACTGAACCACAGCAGCATGATCGGTCCGAAGGCTTTACCCACAATCTGGGTGCCGAAGCTTTGCAGCAGAAACAGCCCGCCAATGATGGCAATAACGATGTAGACAATGGTATCCTGGGTCAGGGAGGGATACACCTGCTTGAGCCCTTCAATGGCCGAGGCTACCGAAATCGGGGGCGTAATCACGCCATCGGCCAGCAGGGCCGCCCCGCCGATGATGGCCGGAATGGTGAGCCAGGTCGCCCGCCGCCGTACCAGGGCGTAGAGCGAAAAGATGCCGCCTTCCCCGTTGTTGTCCGCGTTCAGCGTCAGCAGCACGTACTTGATGGTAGTCTGGAGCGTCAGCGTCCAGAGCACGCAGGAAATACCGCCCAGAACAAGCCGCGGGTCAATGAGCTCGGGCACAATGGCCTTCATCACGTACAGGGGCGAGGTGCCGATATCGCCGTAGATGATGCCCAGGGCAATGAGCAGGCCTGCGGTCGAAATGGCGGTGTGCCGGTGTTTGGCGTCCATGAGAAAAGTAAAAGAGGAACAGGCGTGTTTTTAAAGCGGCCAAAGGTAACGCAAACGGGCTGAAACGAAACGTCTCAGCCCGTTTGCGCCTCCGGTAGCCAAAGGCGGATTAGTGATTGGGGAAATGCGGGTCGTCGGGCGGTGCCGGGAGCTCCGACTCGTACCGGGCATCCAGCCCGGCCTGCCAGGCCAGCAGGGCGGCGGCAGCCTCGGCGGCCTCATCGTGCCGCTGGCGAATGCGCCGGTTTACTTCAGCCGCCAGCTTACGCCACGGTTCCGGCGCGCCGGGCAGAGAAAAATAAACGGCCTCGCGCCCTAAGCGGAGCAGCCGGAACCGGTTGGTGCCACGGGTACCGTAAGCCAGCAGCAGGGCGCCCGCCATAATGCCCAGCACGGCGGGCGTAGTCCGCAGCCAGTTTTGCAAAAAGGCCAGCAGGAACCCCGCCAGCGTAAGGCCGCCCAGCAAAAACCACAGCAGCCAGCGCACCGGCGTCAGCTCGACCCCTTCCAGCTCCAGCAGGGCAAATGCTTTTCCCTGCACTTGCAGTTGGTCACTGGCCAGCACCACGCGGCCATCCTCGCTGCGTACCGTGGGGAGTGGGGCCGCCTCCGGCACCGGTGGCGCGGAGGGCCGGGCCGGCTCCGGGGCTTCAGCATCGTTCGGCGGCGGCGGGATGGTCATGGGAGTGGCAGGGCCAAACGAGGGCTCCGCCGTAGCCGTGCTCACCCAGCGGGGCCGGGGAGCCGTAGCTACGGCGGAAGCCGCGGAGCTCAGCCTTCAGTTATTGATTTTCAGCAGCTCCACATCGAAGATCAGCGCCGAGTCCGGGCCGATGTCGCGGCCGGCGCCACGCTTGCCGTAGGCCATTTCCGACGGGATGTAGAGGCGCCACTTCGAGCCTTCGGGCATCAGCTGGAGGGCTTCGGTCCAGCCGGCAATCACCTGGTTCACGCCGAAGGTGGCCGGCTGGCCGCGCTGGTAGCTGCTGTCGAATACGGTGCCGTTGAGCAGCGTGCCGTGGTAGTGGGTGGTTACCTGCGAGGTCGGGCCGGGCTTCGGGCCGCTGCCTTCGGTCAGCACTTCGTACTGCAGGCCGCTGGGCAGGGTAGTTACGCCCGTCTTGTTCTTGTTTTCGGCCAGGAAGTCTTCGCCGGCTTGCTTGTTATTGCTCATATCAGGGGTGTCTTGGGTGTCATCGTCTTCTTCGGGGCCGCCCATCTGGGCCTGAAGCTGCTCCATGGCGTGGCTTATCTGCTCCTGGGTCAGGCGGGTGGGCTCGTCATTCAGGCCTTCCTTCATGCTGGCCGCCAGCACGTCCACATCCAGGTCGAGTCCCTGCTGGGCGAAGTTGCGGGCCAGGTCGCGGCCGATGATGTAGCTAATCTGGTCTTTAAGACTGCTCAGATCCATAAATCACTGGGGTTTCGCTGCGTACCCTGCTTCCACCGGTTTGGGGGAGAACAGCCAGGAGTAGCAGCCGGTGGGAGAATGCCGGGGCCCCGCGTGGGCCGCCGAACTGTGAAGTACCGAAAACAGCTGGGAATGGATGCGGTTTTTTTTAACGCGCCAGGCTAACCCCCTGATTCAGACCCCCGGATTCTTTCCGGCCGGTTCATAAAAAAAGCTCCGCCGGAGCAGAGCTTGTTCTTACGAGGCCTGGCGCCCGCGAAGCTTAGCTGTAATAGCAGTCGTCTTCGCCGTGCAGGTCGAAATGCAGATTCAGGTTCAGGACTTGGGCCGTCAGGTAGCCCAACGACCCGAGGCTGCCCAGTAGCAGCAGCGATGATAAGGCAGTGGTCTTTTTCATGGCAAAAATGATATGTAGAAGCAATTCAGCTTGTTGGCTGCAAAGATACTACGGGCCGGTTGATAAAGTGTTATGCAAGCATAACTAATTTGTTACGTCAGGGCTAAGGAAAATCCCTGCCGGACAGGGGCGGGGCGGGAACGAACCGGAGGCTCAGCTCCCTGACCGGACTAATAGCTCAGGGCGAGTCCTACGCCAGTGGACCCGGCTACCTGAGCAACGCCAGGACCTCCGTGCTGAGCTTGATATCGGCCGCCCGGAGGTTTTCGTGCAAATGGGTCAGCGAGGAAGTGCCGGGAATGGGCAGCAGCCAGGCAATGTTGATCTGTGCTTCCGAGGCGCTATGCTTACGGGTTGAACAGTAGCGCTTTTGGAAGATTCTGACTTCTTCGATAGTCATGCTTGGTCAGGCAGACTCCGGCGACACCATCGGGTATCCGGGTCGGTTCAAGGTGGCGGGGAAATCAGTGACCGGGCATTTAGGGTTAAGAGTTGTTCCCAAATACTAAAAAGGAGGCGTCATGCTTCATCTGGCGTCCGCGAAGTCGAAGCATCTCGCGTGCTGACGCTAGAATTAGTAATCAGACATCAGCACGCGAGATGCTTCGACTTCGCGGACGCCAGATGAAGCATGACGTTCTGTTTTTTTGGATGTTTGCGTATTTGGGAACAGGTCTTTAAGCTTGCGGCGGGCGAGGCCCGCGGATTACTCGCTTTGGGCCCGGCGCTGAATGCGCTTCTCCCACCGCTTCCGCTTGGGGGCAATGGTACCGCGCAGGTATTTCTCCATCACCAGCACGGCGCAGGGCGCGGCGGCCGTGGCCCCGAAGCCCGCATTTTCGAGGTACACCGCCACGGCTATTTTAGGGTTGTCGGCCGGGGCAAAGCCGACGAAGGCGGCGTGGTCGTCGCCCTCGTCGTTTTCCACGGTCCCCGTTTTGCCGGCTACCGTGATGCCCACGTCGGTCAGACTGGAGGCGTCGGCGGTGCCGCCGCGCTGCAGCACGGCCACCATGCCCGGAATCAGGGCGGCGAAATGGGCGCTGTCGATGAGGGTGTGGTGCTTTACAGTGAAGCGCGGCAGCGGCCCGTTTTTCCCGATGCCGCGCACCAGGTGGGGCGGGTAGTACCAGCCGCGGTTGGCCATGATGGCGGCCATGTTGGCCATTTGCAGGCCCGTGAGGTTGATTTCGCCCTGCCCGATGCTGAGCGAGTAGATGGAGCGGTAAGTCCAGTTGCGGGTTTGGCGGGCTTTATCGTAGTAGGCCGGGGTGGGCAGAAATCCGGGGGCCTCGCGGGGCAGATCCACCCCCAGCACCGAGTCCAGGCCAAACGAGCGGGCGTAGCGGCGCCACCGGGCCAGGTTGGCATGCCGGGCGGCTACGGTATCCTGGACCAGACTGTCGGGTACGTGGTCGATGACGTTGCGCATCACCTGGTAGAAGTAGGGGTTGCAGCTGTATTTCAGGCCTACCGTCAGGCTACTGGGCTTGGGGTGGTGATGCACGCAGCTCACCAGCGACTGGTCGCAGCGGAAGCCGGTGGTGGGCTTGATGGCACCCATTTGCAACGCCACGGCGGCATTTACCAGCTTGAATACCGAGCCGGGCGGGTTAGCCAGCATGGCGGGCCGGTTGAGCAGGGGCATATCCTCGTGCTCCAGCAGCTCAGCCCGCACCCCGGCCTGGTCGGGGGCGGTGGGGGTGGCGGCCGGGTACACCGGGGCCGAAACGTAGGCCAGGATTTCGCCGGTGCGCGGGTCCAGGGCTATGAGGTAGCCCTTGCGGCCGCCCAGCAGCTTTTCGGCGTAGGCCTGGAGCTTGGCATCGATGGTGAGGTGCAGATCCTGGCCCTGCTGAAAGGCGGTATCCTGGGCCCAGGTGCCGTGCTGCTGGCCTTTGGCATCGAGCAACGGGTGCCGGTAGCCGTGGTGGCCGGCGAGCAGGCCGTTGTAGTAGGTTTCGACGCCGCCGTTGCGCAGGCGGTAGAAGCGGCCGCGCCCGGTGCGCCGGGCCTGGCGGAAAAAGGGCTGGGCCTCGGCACTCAGGTAGCCCAGCACCGGGGCACCGGCTTTAGTAGTGTAGACGCGACGTTGGCGCTCAGTCAGGGTCAGCCGGGGCACGGTGGCGCCGCTGTCCTGGCGCACCCGCCCGGCTTCGGCCCTGGTGAGGCTGAGTTGGACCGGGTAGCTGGGCCGGGCCCCGGGATAGGGCAGGGCCTCGGCAATGCGGCGGCGGACGGTGGTCGAATCCCAGCCCAGCAGCCGGCCCAGGGCCAGGGTGTCGAGCGGGGGGCGGCGGGGCAGCTTCAGCAGGTACTGCGGGCGGGTGGCGACCAGCACCGAGTCGTTACGGTCGAGGATGCGGCCCCGGTAGAGAGTATCGGCTATCACCACGCGGCGGGCGGTGTAGCGGATGCGCACGTCCTGCGCGGGTCGGTCGGTCGGCTGGTCGGGGGAGGAGCAGGCGGCCAGCAGCAGCAGCAGGGCTATCAGACTATTTCCCCAATTATTAAAAGCCGTGCGCATGGGGTAAAGCTAGGCAATTGCCGGGCGGAGGGGCGGTGCTTGTCGCTCAACGGGGTGCGGGACGCTGTAAACCGGGCCGGGACCGGGGCTGGCGGTGGCCCCGTTGCGCCGAGTGACGACTATGCCGGAGCAGTTCTGCTGCGAATCCGGCCGCGCCGCTTGCTACTGCTTTATGCAAATAGCCCGGGACGCTCGCGGCACAGCCGCTCCGGCGTAGTCATCACTCGGCCCAGCCGAGCGAGTGCGCCATATTTCATCAGCCGGCCGCAGTTTATCGTTTGCCCGCCAAAACCGATATTTGCAACGGTAGCCGCGCCACGCGGCCGCCACTTTCCCTCCCAAACCGATTTTTCTGATGACCCGCCCCACGTTTGCGCACCCGGTATTCGAGCAGCTTTTTGAGCGTGACTACTTTATTGAGGATGCGGTGCTGCGCGAGATCCTGGTACTGGGACCGGAAACGGCCGTGCCCGAGCTGCTGAAAATAGTTGATACCGCCCTGGCCAGCTACCGGAGCGGCGCGCTGGCCGGCACCGACTGGCTGGATAATTACTACTTCTCTCACGTGCTCTACCTGCTGCACGAGCTGCAAGCCCCTGAGGCCCTGGACGTGTACCGCCGCCTGCTGCGCCTCGACTCGGTAGCCTCCGACTTCTGGTTTGGTGATGCCCTGTTTGAAGAGGTGCCGGCCCTGCTGGCCCACGCTGGCCAGACCCGCCTGACCGAGCTGCTGGCCCTGCTGGAGGATGAGCAGCTGCTGCTCCAGCACCGCCTGGTGGCCGCCGACTCCATTACCCTGCTGGCTCGTGAGCAGCCCGCGCTGCGGCCCGCCATCAGCGCGTTTTTGCAGCAGCACCTGCGCCATATCATCGCGCACCCCGACCAGGCAGCAACGCTCTTTCCGGCCGATGCCGACAGCTACGGCTACACCGCGGAGGATTACCTGGGCGGCCTGCTGGCCGATGCGCAGGATGCGGGCTTCAGCGAGCTGGAGCCCGAGATGCGCGAGCTGCACCGCCTGGGCCTGGTGGATGAGGACATAGCCGGCGGGGAAGACGATATTACCTTCGACGTGCCGTATCCGCTGGTGCCTGCCCCCGACATCTTCAGCCGCTACCAGCAGCTGCGCGACGACCCTGATAACTACTCGCCCTTCCACCCCGACGCGGCCGGCATTGCCCTGCGCCGGGCCCAGCAGGAGGCCCGATATGCCCGGCTCCGGCGCGACTCCATGCCCCGGCAGGTGCTGCCCAAAATCGGCCGCAACGACCCGTGCCCCTGCGGCAGCGGCAAGAAGTACAAGAAGTGCTGCGGGGCCTAGCCGGCTGCGGGCCGGGGAGCTGAGGTGGCGGTACTGGCGCGAGTTCAGGCGCAGCCGTAACTCGTGCCAGGCCATGAGGTGGAGGTTGTACCTCCACTGCCGCAACGCGGCAAACCCGAACCGCGCCGCCTGGAGCAATCCGGGCGGCGTTGTCGTTCGGGCGGGGGAGGCGTGAGCCAGGCTAGTTGAAGCGCAGTAGAATGGGTCTGGACGAATGCGCAATAAAACCCGCCACCGTGTCCAATACGAGCGGGTTCAGGGTAGGGCAGCCCTGACTTTGGATAGGATGTTCGGGGGTGGGCCGGGCTGGAACTCCCGCCCAGGAGTGTAGCACCACCGCGCGTCGGCGCAGGTTGCGGGTGCCTGGTTCCAGGCCGTACAAGCGGAACGCGCGACCAAAGGCACCCCGATAACGCTCGCCGATGCTTGCCAGCCCCCGTGAGCTACAGTTAGAGTTTACTTCATTGGAATACCGAACGCGCCCTTGCTCATCCGTTAGGCCATTCAGGCAGATACCTTGCAGTAAGACCTTTCGCTGGGTCAGGTTCAGGACAAAAAACCGATAGGTGTTGTCGGGCCGGGTCAGGTCGACGTAACAGGCAATAGTGGGATTGTAAGCTGTTCCCTGCTGCTGTACATCACGGCGCAACTCGTCGATGTAAGAGTCAATGGGCGCGGGAGTATCACGATTTGTGCTTTTATCACAGCCACAAACCAGTAGGCTCAGGACTGCCCCGCATAGTAGTGCACACCCATTGGGAAAGTAAGAATTAGCCATTAAGCGGTAGTAAAAGTAGAGGAGAACGTAGGTGTTGAATGCAGTAGGAAACCCGCCTGCTGAGCTCAACACCAATCAAATTTGCCGACAACGGCTCCAGTATCTGCATTAAAACCTCGGTATCGCCGGTTGTTTGCCTGTGACATGGGCGAGGCTGTACTGCACAGTAAAATGGTTCGCCGCAGCTTATTGGCAGGGCCTTACGCAAGATTGCCGCGTTGCGGCAGTGGAGATACAACCGCTACCTCATAGCTGGTCACGGGTTACTGCTGCGCTTAAACCCGCGCCGGTTGGGTACCGCATTTATTCAACCGTAATCCGAGCAGCAAGCTGCCAACGGCGCCTGTACACCCTATAGCGCCAATAGCACCACAGAGTCAATAATGGATGCAGAATGACAAACAGCAACACGTTAAGTTGCTGGTAAGAAATGTGCAATAGATGAGCAGAAATGACCATCAGGCGTACACAAATCCAGAAAATAGTATCCATTTAAAAAATATGCTGATGAGGTTCAAAATAAGCAAGTGGCCTACCGAATAACCCTACACCCGAACCGGGTGCATGCGCTCTTCCATAGCGGGAAGGTAGGGAATGATACGATTCGATACGATTTGATATGGTGGGGACAGGATAAGAAACCAAAGTGCCGCCCGGATTGCTTCGGGCGGCGCGGTGCGGGTTTGCCGTGGTGCGGCAGTGGAGGGACAACCTCCACTGCAATGCAGGTCACGAGTTACGGCTGCGCCTAAACTCGCGCCAGAGGGGAGATGCACGATTGGCGAGAGCTTAGCGCAACGAGTTGGTTGATATGTGCCATGTATTGGCACGTACTGGCGCGAGTTTAGGCGCAGCCGTAACTCGTGCCCAGCCATTGCCGGGAGGCTGCGCCTCCCCCGCCCGAACGACTGGCACCCAACGCTACTCCGGTCCGCTAAAACCAAAACCGCGCCGCCCGGATGATTCCAGGCGGCGCGGTTCCTGCTTGCCGCGTTGCGGCAGTGGAGGCACAGCCTCCACCTCAAGGCTGGTCACGAGTTACGGCTTCGCCTAAACTCGCGCCAGATGGGCGCGGTTCAGGCTTGCCGCGTTGCGGCAGTGGAGCTACAACCTCCACGTCATGGCTGGTCACGAGTTACGGCTGCGCTTAAACTCGCGCCAGATGGGCGTTTTATTGTTTAAACTCCCTTTTAATAGTTGCAAGTATTTCGCCGAATGTTTCTTTGATGTTGCCTTTGCTGTAACGTATTTGCTGAATGCCGTAAAGATTTGAGAATTCTTCCGCACCTTCTTCAAGAAGAACAATAGCTCTACTGAAACCTAACTTTCCTTGGAAGAGCCCTGTCTCATGGATAACGTTTGGACGAGCTTGCATCTTTTCTCCTGCTAGCTCATCTTCAGCTGTCATAACAAGAATTGCAAATGACGATTTAGTAAGCATTTCATCTAGTATATCACGGATGTGATGACCGGCACGCGCTCCTGACTCATAAGCTACAATTTTGAATTCATGTTTGTCAGATAGATGATCTTTCAAATCCCGCCATTGTTGACTTCTTCCATGGCCAATAAATATATTAGTTGCAGCTTGTCGATTTTCAGGTAACTTGAATCTTTCCCATCCTTTGTCAATTATATAAAATACTTCTTCTATTTCATGCCGTGTAGGTGCTTCGATTCGAAAATTAGTTTCAAATGGGCTGTCGTCGAATTGAAATTGATACTGGATATTGTCATTGAATTTGCTTTTAAAAAGGGATGCGTATTCATGCTCCCTCTGTAAATCTGAGTAGAATTCAAAGTCGCTATCATATTCCCATTGTTCATTCGGAAAAATTATTGACTTAGAGTTATTTCTAATAGAAAGTTCATTTGGGGTGATTTCTAGCCATTTACTATATGCCTCTTTAATTATTTCAGCACTAAACCTTGTGTTGGGATATTTTTTATGCTTTTTCATTTCAATGAAATTATTTCGATATTGATTGTCCCGAAAGCGGGTGCTGCCTCAGTAAGGTAGCACCCTTTCTTGTTCAGCCAAACGGGCTATTTACATATTCCTTCGATACTGCCCCCCCCAACCTCAAACAGCGCATTCGTAATCTGCCCGAGCGAGCAGAACTTCACCGTTTCCATCAGCTCGGCGAACAGGTTGCCGTTAGCAATGGCGACTTGCTGGAGCTGCTTGAGGCGGGCCGGGGCCTGGTCGGCGTGGCGGGTGTGCAGCAGGTTATGATCAGATGCGGGCCAGTGGCAGGAAGTAGCCTTTGATGCAGTCGAGGTTACGGATGCAGATTTGGATGTGGTTCTTTTCGCGAAAGCCCGCCGTTTCGTAAATGGGCTCCCCTTCCCAAAACACACCGCGCACCGAATCAAAAGCAGGCCGTTCTGCTGCCTCAAAAGAGGCGTGGAGCATTTGGATGACGGCGCAGTCCAGCTCACGGAGGAGCAAATCTGCGGTTCGTCCCCGGTTGCGGGGTAGCCTGGTGCCGGCTACTTCCAACGATGTTTGCAGCAACCGGTAAGCTGATTTGAGATATTCCAGATTGTCGTAATCCAGCAGGTCCAAACAATTGCCCAAATCCAGAATGACTCCGATAACGGCGGGCTGCTGGATATGACTGCCGGGACGTTGGCTCAATTCCGTCGCCCATTGCAAGGCGCGGCTGGGGCTGTTGTCCCAGAAATAAATGCCGTTGCCCAGTCAATCGTACGGATTATTACGCGGCTCCAATTCGGCTTGCCCCGTCAGAACCTGTTGCACGATGCTGGCATCCGTGCCGTGAAACCCAAGCGTCAGGCCGGTTCTTGCGGTATACACAGATGCTTGTATTGGGCTTTAAGATTGCCTTTGGCAGTGATAATACCGGCCTTAACCAGAAAGTCATGGGAGGCTTGCTTGCTATGGGCCAGCCTTTGCCGCAGGGCCTCGAACTGTTCGATGTCTTTTTGGACTTTGCTATTCATGAGGCAGCGAAAATTAGCGCGTTAAGAGCATACGAATGTAGCTCTTAACGCTTTGGGAAGATAGTCGGTTCTTGCAAACGGCCTTACATGTTCCTTCTATACTGCCCGCCAACCTCGAACAACGCATTCGTAATCTGGCCCAGGGAGCAGAACTTCACCGTTTCCATCAGCTCGGCGAAGAGGTTGCCGTTGGCAATGGCGACTTGCTGGAGCTGCTTGAGGCGGGCCGGGGCCTGGTCGGCGTTGCGGGCGTGCAGCAGGTTGAGCATTTCAATCTGGTACTGCTTTTCCTCGTCGGTGGCGCGGATGACCTCGGCGGGCACCACCGTGGGCGACCCTTTGGAGGAGAGGAAGGTGTTCACGCCGATGATGGGGTACTCGCCCGTGTGCTTGAGCATCTCGTAGTGCATGCTTTCCTCCTGGATCTTGCCGCGCTGGTACATGGTTTCCATGGCGCCCAGCACGCCGCCGCGCTCGGTGATGCGGTCAAACTCCAGCAGCACGGCCTCTTCCACCAGGTCGGTCAGCTCCTCGATGATGAAGGAGCCCTGGAGCGGGTTTTCGTTTTTGGCTAAGCCCAGCTCGCGGTTGATGATGAGCTGGATGGCCATGGCTCGGCGCACCGATTCCTCGGTGGGCGTGGTAATGGCCTCATCGTAGGCGTTGGTGTGCAGGGAGTTGCAGTTGTCGTAGATGGCGTAGAGGGCCTGCAGGGTGGTACGGATGTCGTTGAAGTCGATTTCCTGGGCGTGCAGGCTCCGGCCGCTGGTCTGGATGTGGTACTTCAGCATCTGGGAGCGGGCGTCGGCGCCGTACTTCAGCTTCATGGCCTTGGCCCAGATGCGGCGCGCCACCCGGCCAATCACGGCGTACTCGGGGTCAATGCCGTTGGAGAAGAAGAACGAGAGGTTGGGGGCGAAGTCGTTCACGCTCATGCCCCGGCTCACGTAATACTCCACGAAGGTGAAGCCGTTGGAAAGCGTCAGGGCCAGCTGGGTGAGCGGGTTGGCTCCTGCTTCAGCTATATGGTAACCGGAGATTGAGACGGAATAGAAATTCCGCACCTTCTCTTTAATAAAATACTCCTGCACGTCGCCCATGAGGCGCAGGGCAAATTCGGTGCTGAAGATGCAGGTGTTCTGGGCCTGGTCTTCCTTGAGGATGTCAGCCTGCACGGTACCGCGCACCTGGCTCAGGGTGCGGGTTTTGATGGGGCCGTACACGTCGGCGGGCAGCACCTGGTCGCCGGTCACGCCGAGCAGCAGCAAACCCAGGCCGTCGTTGCCGGCGGGCAGCTCGCCCTGGTAGCGGGGGCGGGTCTGACCCTGGTAGAGGGCGTCGATTTTCCGGTTCACCTCGTCTGCCAGGCCGTGCTCCTTAATATAAAGCTCACACTGCTGGTCGATGGCGGCGTTCATGAAGAAGGCGGCCAGCGTGGCGGCGGGGCCGTTGATGGTCATGCTGACCGAGGTGCTGGGGTTGGCCAGGTTGAAGCCCGAGTAGAGCTTCTTGGCGTCGTCGAGGCAGGCGATGCTCACGCCGGCGTTACCGATCTTGCCGTAGATGTCGGGCCGCACGTCGGGGTCTTCGCCGTAGAGCGTCACTGAGTCGAAGGCGGTGCTGAGGCGCTTGGCGGGCAGGCCCATGCTCACGTAGTGGAAGCGGCGGTTGGTGCGCTCGGGGCCGCCTTCGCCGGCAAACATGCGGGTCGGGTCTTCGCCCTCGCGCTTGAAGGGGAACACGCCGGCGGTGTAGGGAAACTCGCCGGGTACGTTTTCCTGGAGCTGCCAGCGCAGCAAATCACCCCAGGCGGTGTAGCGCGGCAGGCTCACTTTGGGAATCTGCTGGTTGCTCAGGCTGGTGGTGTGGGTCTGGATGCGGATTTCCTTGTCGCGCACCTTGAAGACGAACTCCGGGGCTTTGTAGGCGGCTACTTTAGCCGACCAGGTTTCCAGGAGTTTCCAGTTCTGCCCGTCCAGCCGGAGTTTGACCTCCTCGAAGGTGCTCTCCAGGCCGGCCACGAGGCTTCCGGGTTCGGGTCCACTGCCGCCGCTCCCGGCGCCAGGTCCACCAGCGGCGTTTCCGAGGCTTTGGACGGCTCCGATGGCTTGTCGGATGCCGTAGAGCTGCTGAGCGGCGTCAGCTTGTTTGAGAACCCACTGGTCATATTGGCGGTTGGTTTCGGCGATTTCGGAAAGGTAGCGGGTGCGGTGCGGCGGGATGATGTAGATCTTTTCCGAGTCCGCCCCGCTGGTTTCGAGCTTGGAGGCAAACTGGGCCCCGGTTTTCTCCTCCACCATGCGCAGTATAGCGCGGTAGAGGCGGTTCATGCCCGGGTCGTTGAACTGGGAGGCGATGGTACCGAACACCGGCATATCGTCGAGCGGCTGGTCCCAGTGGCCGTGGTTGCGCTGGTACTGCTTGCGCACGTCGCGCAGGGCGTCGAGGGCGCCGCGCTTGTCGAACTTGTTGAGGGCAATGACGTCGGCGAAGTCGAGCATGTCGATTTTCTCCAGCTGGGTAGCCGCGCCGTACTCGGGCGTCATCACGTAAAGGCTGGCGTCGGAGTGCTCGATGATTTCGGTGTCGGACTGCCCGATGCCGGAGGTTTCGAGGATGATCAGGTCGAACTCGGCGGCCCGCACCACGTCCACGGCGTCCTGCACGTACTTGCTCAGGGCCAGGTTGCTCTGGCGCGTGGCCAGGCTGCGCATATACACCCGCGGCGAGTTGATGGAATTCATCCGGATCCGGTCGCCAAGCAGGGCCCCGCCGGTCTTGCGCTTGCTGGGGTCCACGGAGATGATGGCAATGGTCTTCTCGGGGAAGTCCATCAGAAAGCGCCGCACCAGCTCGTCCACAAGGGAGGACTTGCCCGAGCCACCCGTGCCGGTGATGCCTAATATTGGGGTTTGGTTTTTGGTTTTTGGTTTTTGGCTCTCGGCACCGCCTTCGTTCTGCTGGAAGTCGGAAACCAGTTGGCCTCTTACCCGAGCGAACTCTTCGGGGAAGTTTTCGGCGGCTGAAATCAGGCGGCCGATGCTGCGGGCGTCTTTCTCCTTGACGTGGTTGACTTCGCCGTTCAGGTTCTGGCCGGTGGGGAAGTCGCAGCGCTCCAATAGGTCGTTGATCATGCCCTGCAGGCCCATGGCGCGGCCGTTGTCGGGGGAGTAGATGCGCTCGATGCCGTACTGCTCGAGGTCGGCAATTTCGGTGGGCAGGATCACGCCGCCGCCGCCGCCGAACAGGCGCACGTGGCCCGCGCCGCGCTCCTTGAGCAGGTCGAACATGTACTTGAAGTACTCGTTGTGGCCGCCCTGGTAGCTGGTAATGGCAATGGCCTGGGCATCTTCCTGGATGGCGCAGTCCACGATTTCCTGCACCGAGCGGTTGTGGCCCAGGTGAATGACTTCGGCCCCGCTGCTCTGAATGATGCGGCGCATGATGTTGATGGCCGCGTCGTGCCCGTCGAAGAGGGCGGCGGCGGTGACGATGCGGATGTGGTTTTTCGGCTTATAGGGAGCTGCGGGAGCTACTGACATAGCGCGGGGAAGTAGGGTGGAATTTGGGGTAGCGAAGGTACGAAAAAAGCCCCGGCGGTGGGAGCGGGGCAGATTTTGGTGGTAAAGAATACGATATACTGTGTGTGCCCCGCCGTCGCTCGGCTGCGCCGGGTGACTACTATGCTTTGAGCAGCTGAGCTGCGAATCCGTCCGCGCCGCTGGCTTCAGGTTGCCCAGGGCCGTCCGGAAGCAAACCCGCTCCAGACGGCGCGGGATCCTCGCGGCACAGCCGCTCCGGCGTAGGGGGCACTCGGCGCAGCCGAGCGACGGCGGGGCGTCATTCAGTCTGTTATCCTGCATCTGGCGTCCGCCTGCGAAGGATGACAGACTACCTCATCACCGCAACTCCCGCCGCTCCAGCCGGAAGCCGGGCAGCACCGTTTCGCCCGGCAGCGCAGTATCGAACCCTTCCACCACTTCTGCCTCGGGTTGGCCCGGCCGGTAGATATAAGCGGTTTTGGTTTTGGGCACCAGCAGCCAGGCCAGCTGCGCCCCGTTGCGCAGCCAGTCGAGCATTTTGGCTTGCAGAGTTTTGATGGAATCAGAGGCGGATTTGAGTTCGACGACAAATTCCGGGCACACCGGCGCGAACTTATCCTGCTGGGCCATGGTCAGCGCATCCCACTTGGCGGCTGAAACCCAGGAGGCGTCCGGGGAAAGAACGAAGCTGTCGGGGAGGGGGAAGCCGGTATTGGAATCGAATGCCTCCCCAAGTGCCTGGTGCTGCTCCCACCATTTACCGAGTTGTAGATTGAGGCGAAAATTGCGTTGGCCGGAGCGGCTGCTGGTGGGCGACGTAATCAGGATTTCATGGTCGGCCGTGTGCTCAATGCGCAGCTCCGGGTGCTGCTGGCAAAACCCGAAAACGCGTCATCCGACATGCCGGCCAAAAGCGGGCTGCGCAGGGTAATGATATCTTTGGTGAACGTAGGGCGCATAACTAAAGAGGAATTGACTGCTTTAGGATACGCAAAAACGCAACCGCCGACCTGCCCGAAAGCAGGCCGGCGGTTGCGGCTAAATGGTTGGTTAGACTGCTTCGCGGGCTGCTTTAATGCACGTCGCGCACGGCGGCCACCCCGGCCGTAGCCACGGCGTGGTCGTCTTCTACCGAGCTGCCCGACACCCCGATGGCGCCGATAACCCGGCCGTTGCTGTCGTGGATGGGCAGGCCGCCGGGGAAGGTGATGAGGCCGCCGTTGGAGTGCTCGATGTGGTAGAGCGGCCCGCCGGGCTGGGAGAGCTTGCCCAGCTCGCCGGTGGGCATGTCGAAGAAGCGGGCGGTTTTGGCTTTGCGGATGGAGATGTCCAAAGAGCCCAGCCAGGCGCCATCCATGCGCACGAAGGCAGTGAGGTTAGCCCCGGCATCGACCACGGCAATGTTCATCCGGACACCGATTTCCACGGCTTTCTGCTGGGCGGCGCGGACGGCAGTCTGGGCCTGTTCGAGGAGAATACTCATCATATATACGGGTTAGGTGGTTGGTCAGGGGCTTACAACAGCCCCGGGGCCGCAAGGTTGGCCGGAGCCTCAGAAGGCCACCCCCGGAGCCAGCACCACCCGCCACACCACGGCGGCCAGCCCGGCCGCGGCCAGCAGTCCCCAGGCTATCTGGGTTTTCTGCGGAGCACGAATGGTGATTTCGAACAGCTCGTTGGTGCTGCGAGCGGCCATCGGCAGCAGCAGCAGGCCCATCGTCAGCAGGTGTAGCCCTTCGTTGCGGCTCAGATCCGGCCATTTTAGTGCCGCCAGAAACAGGCTGCCCGTTATCCACGGCACCACAATAGCCGCGACAATAAGCTGCCGCCGGTTCTGGTAGCGCATCAGGGAAATCGAGTCGTGGCTTTGCAGGAAGCCGATGGCGGCCACGTAGCCGAAGCCGAGTTGCAGCAGCCCGCAGATGATAGCCACGAAGACGTTCAGCAGGTTGCCGGCCAGAAACAGCCAGCTCGGCACGTACCACACCCCCGATTGCGTGAACGTGTCGCCGACCATGGCGCCGAGCACGAGGTTGCAGCTGTGCAGGGCCACCCACAGCAGCACCAGCTTGAACAGACCCCGCTTCAGCCGGGCCCGTTGCCAGAACCACAGCGCCGCCAGCAGCCCCACCACCGTACAGGCCGCGGGCCCCGCTCCGTACACGGCCAGTACGGCCATGCGCCACCATTCCGGATCGGAGATGCTGAACCGGATACTGCTCAGGTGCCACACGCCCGGGACACTCAGCCGCTGGGCCATGCGTACCGTGGCCGCCTGGAAAATGCCCTGGACCATCAGGTAGGACAGTACATAGACCACCGTGCTATTCAGGGCGGTGATGGTCGTTTTGGCCGATTGGCCGGACGTCAGGGAAGCTGTTTGTTCCGACATAGAATCTAAGGCCGCAAGGAAGGATCAGGGCTAAATCTACGCGTTCGGAAGCATACTTGCTGCCGGGGTGTCTCATCCGGGGGCCGGCCCCGAAATAGCATTTGCGGGCTCTTATGCCTACCTTTGACTTTAGAAAATCAGCCACCAGTGAAGAACATCCGCAATTTCTGCATCATCGCCCATATCGACCACGGCAAAAGCACGCTGGCCGATCGACTCCTGGAATTTACCAGCACTGTCTCGAAGCGCGACATGCAGGCTCAGCTGCTCGATAATATGGATCTGGAGCGGGAGCGGGGCATCACCATCAAGAGCCACGCCATTCAGATGCAGTACCCTTACAAAGGGGAAATCTACACGCTCAACCTGATTGACACCCCCGGCCACGTCGACTTTAGCTACGAAGTAAGCCGCTCTATCGCGGCCTGCGAAGGTGCGCTGCTTATCGTGGATGCTTCGCAGGGGATTGAGGCCCAGACCATTTCCAACCTGTATCTGGCCATCGGCTCCAACCTGGAAATTATTCCGGTGCTGAATAAAATCGACCTGCCCCACGCCATGCCGGAAGAAGTTTCCGACGAAATCGTGGACCTGATCGGCTGCGATATTGACGAGATTATCCACGCTTCGGGGAAGGCCGGGATTGGCATTGAGAACATCCTGAACGCCATCTGTGACCGGATTCCAGCGCCCAAAGGCGATCCGAACGCGCCGCTGCAGGCGCTGATCTTCGACTCGGTATATAACTCGTACCGGGGCATTGAAGTGCTGTTCCGCATCAAAAACGGCACCATGCGCAAAGGCGACAAGCTGCGCTTCATGGCCACCGGGAAGGAATACGGGGCTGACGAAATTGGTATTCTGGGGCTGAACCAGGAGCCGCGCCAGGAAATGAGCGCCGGCAATGTAGGCTATCTGATTTCGGGCATCAAGGAAGCCCGGGAAGTAAAGGTCGGCGACACCATCACCCATACCGCCCGTCCGACTCAGGAAGTCATTATCGGCTTCGAGGACGTGAAGCCGATGGTATTCGCGGGGATTTATCCCGTTGAGACGACCGAGTACGAGGAGCTGCGCTCCTCCATGGAAAAGCTGCAGCTCAACGATGCCTCCCTGGTCTGGGAGCCCGAGACGTCGGCGGCGCTGGGCTTTGGGTTCCGCTGCGGCTTTCTGGGGATGCTGCACATGGAAATTGTGCAGGAGCGCCTGGAGCGCGAGTTCAACATGACGGTTATCACCACGGTCCCCAGCGTGCAGTTTCACGCTACCGGCACCAAGGACCAGCTGCTGACCATCAACGCGCCCTCCGAAATGCCGGAGCCGAACATGATCAAGCACATTGAGGAGCCTTTCATCAAGGCCCAGATCATCACGGCCGCCGATTACGTGGGCGCCATCATCACGCTGTGCATGGAGAAGCGCGGCATCATCAAGGGCCAGTCCTACCTGACGTCGGAGCGGGTGGAGCTCAACTTTGAGCTGCCGCTGTCCGAAATCGTTTTCGACTTCTTCGATAAGCTTAAAACCATCAGCCGGGGCTACGCCTCGCTCGACTACGAACTGATCGGCTTCCGCGAGTCCGACATGGTGAAGCTCGACATCATGCTCAACGGTGAGAAGGTAGATGCTTTATCGGCCATCGTACACCGTTCCAAAAGCTACGACTGGGGCCGCCGCCTCTGCGAGAAGCTGCGCGAGCTGCTGCCCCGGCAGATGTTCGATATTGCCATTCAGGCCAGTATCGGCCAGAAAATCATTGCCCGCGAAACCGTGAAGGCTCTGCGCAAGAACGTAATTGCCAAGTGCTACGGCGGCGATATTTCCCGTAAGCGCAAGCTGCTCGAAAAGCAGAAGGAAGGCAAAAAGCGGATGCGCTCGGTCGGTTCCGTGGAGATACCCCAGGAAGCCTTTTTGGCCGTCCTTAAACTTGATTGATTACCGAAACGCGGCCCCCGAGCCGCGTTTTTTTGCGCCAACTTCTTTTTCACCTCATGCAATTCTTGCAAAAGCTCTGTGTGACTAACTTAATGCCATGACCAACAAGCTCACCCAAGATTGTACGACCGAAATGCAGCTGGAGAAAATCCGCCGCGGCCAGGAGCTGAAGTTCCGGTGGCGCGACGACTGGCCCGAGATGGAAAAGGCTATTCTGAAATCCGGCCGGGAGGCTATTGCCCAGTACGAAGAAAGCCAGAAAGCCAATCAGGTAGAAAAAGACTAGCTATGACCACCGCTTCCGAAGCCCCCGCCACCTACCGTCTCATCGACGGCAAGCAGACTGCCGAAGACATCAAGGTGGAAATTGCTGCTGAAGTAGCCCAGCGTAAAGCGGCCGGCTTCAAAACCCCCCACCTGGCTGCTGTCCTGGTGGGGCATGACGGGGGTTCGGAGACCTACGTGCGCAATAAGGTGCTGGCCTGTGAGCGGGTTGGCTTCGAAAGTACCCTGCTGCGCTACGAAGACGATATCAGCGAAGCCGAGCTGCTGGCGAAAGTGGAGGAGCTGAATCAGGATGACGCTATCGATGGCTTCATCGTGCAGCTGCCCCTGCCCAAGCACATTTCCGCAGAAAAGGTGATTGAAGCTATCCGCCCCGAGAAAGATGTGGATGGCTTTCATCCCATGAACATCGGGCGGATGGTAGCCGGCCTGCCGGCGCTGCTGCCCGCCACGCCTTCGGGTATCGTCGAGCTGCTGCGGAGGTACGGCCTGGTAACGGATGGTAAGCATTGCGTGGTTATCGGGCGGAGCAACATAGTGGGCACCCCGGTTAGTATTCTGCTGGCTAAGAACTTGGAACCCGGTAACTGCACCGTGACTTTATGCCACTCCCGTACCCGGAACCTGGCCGATATCACCCGCACCGCCGATATTGTCGTGGCCGCCCTGGGCCGCCCCGGCTTCGTAACGGCCGATATGGTTCGTTCCGGGGCGGTGGTTATCGACGTGGGGACCACCCGGGTAGAAGATGCCAGCAAGAAAGCCGGCTGGGCTTTGAAGGGCGACGTGAACTTTGATGAGGTGGCTCCCAAGACGAGTTACATCACTCCCGTTCCCGGCGGTGTAGGGCCTATGACCATTGCCATGCTGCTACTCAACACGCTACGCGCCGCCAAGGGCGAGGTCTACCCGCGCTAGTGCGGACTTATTCCCTGGTCAACCTTTCAAAAATCAGTGGGTTGTCGTAAATTTGAGGTCCGGTTCCGGTAACCGACCGGGGTGCTTCAGCACTCTGGCCGATTCCCGGAACCGGACTTACTTGTTTTCCTTTCGTTTTGCTGCACGTACTTCCCGTTACGTCGGCACCCCCGGTCTCCGGACCGGCGGTGGCCGCGCTGCCCCTGATGGAGCAGTTTTATACTATTCAGGGCGAAGGCTTCAACGCGGGCCGGGCCGCCTACTTTCTGCGCCTCGGTGGCTGCGATGTAGGCTGCGTGTGGTGCGATGTGAAGGAATCGTGGGATAGGGATGCTCATCCCCGCGTGGCCGTAGCCGATATGGTGGCGGCGGTTACCGCTTTTCCGGGCCGTAACGTCGTTATCACCGGCGGCGAACCGCTCATGCACGACCTGACCGACCTGACGGCCGCGCTACACGGGGCGAACTGCCAGACCTGGATTGAAACGTCGGGGGCCTATCCGCTCAGTGGCGACTGGGACTGGATTTGCGTGTCGCCGAAGAAATTCAAAGCCCCGTTGCCCGAGGTGCTCCGGCAGGCCCATGAATTGAAAATAATCGTCTTCAACCAGAGTGATTTTCAGTGGGCCGAAGAGCATGCCGCGCAAGTGAGTGAACACACCCGCCTTTATTTACAGCCCGAGTGGAGCCGGGCCGCGCGAATGACCCCGCTGATAGTGGAGTATGTGAAGCAAAACCCGCGTTGGCAGGTGTCCTTACAGACGCATAAATACCTTGATATTCCGTAGCTTCCCGCCCTATGCGCTGTTTGCTGCTGTTCCCCTTGCTTTTCGCTGTACTTAGTATCCTGCCGGGCGGTTCGATCGTGGCGCAGAACATTCCCATTGCTAATACCAAAGCCCGTAACCTGTTCGCCAAAGCGCAGCAGCAGGCTCAGGAGCGAAACTTCGATAAGGCTATTGAGACCTTAACGGTGCTCAATCAGAAGTTTCCTTCGATGGGGGAACCCTACGTATTAAAAGGCTCTCTGCTTAAGGCTATGGGGGAAAGCCGCGGGGCCTACGAAGCGTATCGCAACGGGCTCAGCAAGCTGCCCCTCACTCCGGCCCGCTCTCTCGACTACTACACCCTGGCGGACCTGGCGATGAGCTTTGGCGATTATGCCACGGCCAGCGACAACTACAAGCGCTACGTTAAAACGGCTCCCAAAGGTCAGCGCTTTGTCTCCAGGGCCCAACGCCAGCTGCTGAATTGCGACTTCGCCGGCAAAGCCATAGCGAATCCCATTGGCTTAACCCCGGTGCGTTTGGGGGAGCCGTTGAATACATTTCGCTTCCAGTATTTTCCGGCTCTCACGGCTGATAACCGCTTTCTGCTCTACACTGCCCGGCCTACGGCTCAGAGCGATGAGGATCTGTACATTTCCAAGCAGAATAAGGATGGCTCCCTGGGGCAGCCGGTACCAATCTCTACCGCCATCAATACGCCTTATAATGAGGGAGCCGGCACAATTTCCGGCGATGGCAAAACGCTGGTGTTTGCGTCCTGCGACCGGCCCAACGCAGTTGGCAACTGCGACCTGTATATTTCGCGGCGCACCGGCAACAACTGGAGTAAGCCCTTGAATCTTGGCCGCAACGTCAACTCGGCCGAATGGGATTCGCAACCCACGCTGTCGGCCGACGGCCGAACGCTGTATTTCACCTCAACCCGCCGCGGTGGCAAAGGGCAGGAAGACCTTTACGTAACCAGTCTGCAGCCTGATGGAACCTGGAGTCTCGCCCGTAATCTGGGCGAGCCCGTGAACACCCCAGGCAAGGATATGGCTCCCTTCATTCATGCCAGCGGTACTACGCTGTACTACGTGACCGATGGCTTGGTCGGTATGGGCGGGCTTGATGTATACCGGTGTGAACAACAGGTCAGCAACAAGTGGAGTGACCCCCAGAATCTGGGCTACCCGCTCAATACCTTCGAAAATGAGGCGTCACTGTTTATCTCTTCCGACAACCGCCGCGGTTTGTGCTCCCGCTCCCGGGCGGCTGAACCAGGGGTTAAGTCGGAGCGGGAGCGGCCGGTGGAGTTATTTGCTTTTGAAGTGCCCCAGCCCGTACGGGCCCGGGAAACCAGCACCTACACGCAGGGCCGGGTCTTTGATGCGGTTACCAAAAAGCCTATTCAGGCGGATGTACAGCTTTACGATCTGCTCACGGACGAGCTGACGCAGTATGTGACTTCAGATCTGGAAGAGGGTGACTACACCGTAGTGCTCAACGAGGGCCGCCAGTATGCTATGTATGCTGCCGCTGATAAATACCTGATGAAAAGCCTAAGCTTCGACTACTCCGACAAGCACAGCTTTGACCCGCTCACCTTGGATATTTACCTTGAGCCATTGCGGGCTGGTCGGAGTATTGTGTTGAACAACCTTTTTTTTGAAACCAACGCATTTGACTTAAAGCCTAAGTCGCGCACTGAGCTTAATCGGCTTATTCAATTTATGCGCCAGTACCAGGATGTCGCCGTGGAAATATCGGGGCATACGGACGATATCGGAGCTGACGCCGATAATATGACCCTGTCGCAGAATCGGGCGCGCTCAGTTTACACCTACTTAATAGAGCACGGGGTGAAGGCTGCACGTCTGCGTTATAAGGGTTATGGGGAGACCAGGCCATTGTCTGCCAACGATACGGAGCAACGTCGGCAGCAAAACCGGCGGATTGAGTTCCGGATTCTGTAGCGGCTAGTCTACGCTTAGGGCTATTTTCAACCTGTTGCTCTCCAGTGACAGGTTTTTTTAATTGCAGTATTCCTTTTTGCTGTGATTTTTATAGGTCTGACAATGAGTGGTATACTAGGGATTTGGAAAAGCTTTGAAATAGAATAGTTATAAAAAATCTTTTTATTATTAAATAAAAAAGGTATATTTGGGTGTTCGTTTAACCGTCCTAAGAGGGTGCATAGCTATAATGCTCTCCTCTTTTATTGGTCTGTTGGATCGAGCCTTAAGCTTTGTTTACCCGCATTTCTCACTTCCAAATTTCACAAACCGTTCACCACAATGAAAAAAGCCTACATTTTCGCCTTTATGCTGCTGTGCGTAGGGGGTGTTGCTCTTGCTGCCGATTCTGACGGTAACTCTGCCATCGAAGTCCGGGCTACTTCTATGACTCGTTTGATGTCCAAAAAGGTGCAACTCGACGAGGGGCAGTATCTGAAAGTGAAGTTGCTTAACGTTCGGATGCTAACGGAGGCTGATGACCTCAAAACCCGTTTCGCTGCCGATCCGGCAATTTTGGATCAACATTTGGCCGAAGCCCAGATGCGCTATGAGATGGACCTTGCCTCCTTACTGCGGCCTAAGCAGGTAGCCATGTATCAGCAATCACGTACGAACATGACCGCTCTCGGTTCGTCGTTCTAGATTGAGATGCTCATCTGAAAAAGCCCGCTCCCAAGCGGGCTTTTTATTTGGCTTGTTGCAACCCAAGGGCAGGGGCAGAGGTAGCGGAACTTCGGGAAGAGGCATAAGCAACAGTAAGTCGCCTGAAATAGTGATGTAAACATAGTATTTAGCGTCTTATTGCCGTCTATTTATAAAAATTATTGCTATTGTTTAATTATATAAGTATATTCAAGTGTTCTTCCAATTACAACAAGGCGTAAAGACTTTCCACACCCGCTTCACTTTGCCACCTCACCTCAAATCCATTGTTATGAAAAAGATCTACACTGCTTTTTGTCTGTTGCTGCTAATGATCAGCGGACAAACCCTGGTAGCCCAGACCATGGTTGCCAACGATGCCATTTTACATGAGCGGGTCACGGCACTGTCGCGGCGGATAGCGGAAACTGCCAAACTCAACGAAGGTCAGTATGTGAATGTGAAACGTCTGAACCTGATAATGATGACGGAAATGGAAACTATCAAGGTACGGCTGGCTGCCACCCCGGATAAGATGGATGAGCAGTTAGCAGAGCTTCAGGCCCACTACGACTGGAACCTGGCTTCCCTATTGAAACCACAACAGCTAGCTGCCTATAATAAGTCTAAAATCAGTACGTTAGCTTTAAGCGACCGTTAATCAGCTTTAGCTCTATGCCTTCAAACAAAAAGCCCGCTTACTTAGCGGGCTTTTTGTTTGTCTGTAAAACGCTGCTGATTAGGACCGCTGATCAATGCCAACATAGTCGCGCTCCAGCTCGCCGGTGTAGACCTGCCGTGGGCGGCCGATTGGCTCCTTGTTTTCGCGCATTTCCTTCCACTGGGCAATCCAGCCCGGAAGGCGACCCAAGGCAAACATTACCGTGAACATCTCCGTCGGAATACCAATGGCCCGGTAGATGATGCCCGAATAGAAATCCACGTTGGGGTAGATGTTACGCTTGATGAAGTAGTCATCAGTGAGGGCCGCCTGCTCCAGCTCCTGCGCAATGGTCAACAGGGGATCATCGATGCCCAGCGCGGAGAGCACTTCGTCCGCCGCCTTCTTGATGATTTTGGCCCGCGGATCGAAGTTCTTGTATACCCGGTGACCAAAGCCCATCAGACGGAAAGAGTCCTCTTTATCTTTGGCTTTGTCGACCCATTTCTGGGTGTTGCCGCCGTCCTTCTGAATAGCCTGTAGCATCTCCAGCACTTCCTGGTTGGCTCCGCCGTGCAGCGGGCCCCACAGGGCGTTGATACCAGCCGAAACCGAGCCGTAGAGACTCGCGTTGGCCGATCCTACCAGACGAACCGTCGAGGTCGAGCAATTCTGCTCGTGGTCGGCGTGCAGAATGAGCAGCTTGTTGAGGGCACTAACGACGGTAGGATTGATGGCGTACTTCTCCGTGGGGAAGCTGAACATCATGTACAGGAAGTTGGAGCAATAGTCCAGGTCGTTGCGCGGATAGTTCAGCGGATGACCCATATTGTTCTTGTACGTCCAGGCCGCAATGGTCGAAATCTTGGCCATCAACCGGATTACGTTCAGGTCAATTTCCTCCTTGCTCAGGTCGGGCGATACACTTTCCGGGTAGAAGGCCGTAAGGGAGCAAATCAGGCTGCTTAGGATAGCCATCGGGTGAGCCGCGGACGGGAAGCCGTCGAAAATCTTGCGCACATCCTCGTGTACCAGCGTGTGCTTGGTAATCTGGCCAGCAAAGTTGTCGAGTTCCGCCTGGGTAGGTAGTTTGCCGTAAATAAGCAGGTAGGCTACTTCCAGGAAAGTTGACTTTTCAGCGAGCTGCTCAATCGGGTAGCCCCGGTAGCGCAGGATACCTTCTTCGCCGTCGAGGAACGTGATGGCGCTTTTGGTCGCGCCGGTGTTCTTGTAGCCCGAATCGATGGTGATGTAGCCGGTTTGTTCACGAAGCTTGGCAATGTCGATTGCCTTTTCGTTTTCGGTGCCTTCGATGACGGGATACGAGTACGACTTCCCGTCGAGGATAATCTCAGCAGACTCTGCCATAGGGGTTGGTTAGAGGGTGGTTGCGGGGCGAAACTAAAGAATTACCGGCAAGCCGGAAAGAACTCAAGACGTTTGAACTCTATACTGCAATTCGTCCCTGGGTGTTGTTTGAATGTGCGTGGCGTAAAACCGGGCTATCGATCGAAACCAGCCGCTGGCTGATCAGCTCCGGCCAAACTAATCGGTTAGCAGCCAGGATTACTTCCCGATGCAAAACTGCGTAAATATACTCGTGAGAAGGTCGTCCGACGAAATTTCCCCGGTGATTTCGCCCAGGGCCGCCAAGGCCTGCCGTAAGTCAGCGGCGAGCAGCTCGGTTCCCATCCCATTGGCCAGACCCAGCAGCACGCTATCGAGGGCCTCGTTGGTTTTTTCGAGGCTCCGGGCGTGGCGCAAATTGGTGACGATGGTAGCGGCTCCCGTTGCGTCGAGGCCTGCGCCCCGGACGCGTTGAAGCAGCGTTGCCTGCAACTCCCCGAGGCCCTCGCCCCGGGCCGCGGCAATCAGAACCGTTTCGGGCAGATGCTGAAAAGCCGCGATTTCCTCTTCGGAAGCCACGTCGCGCTTGTTGCCGACGGCCAGCACGGGAATCAGCCGGCCGGGATTCAGGGCTTCAATCTCTGCTTGCACCTCATCGGGAGTAGTGCGCGTGATATCAAACAGATACAGCAGCAAAGCAGCCTGTAAAACCCGCTTTTTGGTGCGCTCCACGCCCATAGATTCTACCTCGTCGGTGGTATCGCGCAGCCCGGCCGTATCCACGAAGCGGAAGCGGATGCCTTCGATGCTCACCTCGTCCTCAATCAGGTCGCGGGTGGTGCCGGCAATAGCTGAGACGATAGCGCGCTCCTCATTCAGCAGCCCATTGAGCAGCGTTGACTTGCCGGCGTTCGGTTTGCCCGCAATAACGGTCGTAACGCCGTTCTTGATAACGTTGCCCAGCTCGAAGGACCGCAGCAGGCGGCGAACCAGCGCCTGCACTTCCTGCAGCAGGCTGACCAGCCCGGTTCGGTCAGCGAATTCCACGTCTTCTTCGCCGAAATCCAGCTCCAGCTCCAGCAGCGCCGCAAACTTCACCAGCCGACCCCGCAGCTCGCGCAGCTCCTGCGAAAAGCCCCCCCGCATTTGCTTAAGCGCTACCTGATGAGAAAGAGCCGAGTCTGCCGCAATCAGGTCGGCTACGGCTTCCGCCTGGGCCAGATCGAAGGCCCCGTGCAGAAAGGCCCGCTTGGTGAACTCGCCCGCCTCAGCCAGTCGGGCGCCGTGCCGGGTGAGTAGCGTCAGAATCTGTTGCACGATGTAGTCGGAGCCATGACAGCTGATTTCGACCACATCTTCGCGGGTGTAGGAATGGGGGCCCCGAAACAGCGAAATGACGACTTCATCCAGGATCCGGTCGCCGTCGCGAATAGTGCCCACGTGCAGGCTGTGACTGGGCTGGTCGCGTAGGCGCTTACCGGCAAATACCGCATCGGTAAGCGACACGGCCGCCGGGCCGGACAGGCGCAGCATGGCAATAGCTCCCGCGCCGGGCGGCGTGGAAAGCGCAATGATGGTATCGGAAAGGGCGGGAGGTAGCGGAAGGGCCACGGCAACGGGAAAAGTAAGCAAACCGCAAAGATAGACAACGTCCCGCCAGCCGCCAGTCCGGTTGTAAGCGCGATGCTCCAACGGTCCGCAGAAGATCAACCAGCGATAAACAGGTTACGACTGACTTCGGCGGAAATCAAGGCAATACTTTGATTGTTAACCTTGATTTCCAGGGAGTTGTCAAATGATACCTTGTCTAGTACTTTAAGGTCAGCTCCTAAGCTCAGGCCGACTTTGTCCAGATACTGCAGGAACGGGGCCGAGGTGTTGCGGACGGCTACCAGCGTGCCGCCTTCACCGGGTTGCAGGTCGGCGACGAGCCGGTTGCGAGGCCGGAGGATGGCCCCATCTTCCGCGGGGATCGGGTCGCCGTGCGGATCAAACTGAGGGAAGCCCAGAAACTCATCGAGGCGGCGCACGAGCAGGGGCGACTGGAGGTGCTCCATTTCTTCGGCTACTTCGTGTACCTCATCCCAGTTAAAGCCTAGCTTCTGTACCAGAAATACTTCCCACAGCCGGTGTTTGCGAATGGTGAGCAAGGCCAGCCGCTGGCCCTCCTGAGTGAGCGAGACGCCCCGGTAGCGCTGGTAATGCAGGAGCTCTTTTTCCCCGAGGCGGCGCAGCATGTCCGTTACCGAGGCGGCCCGGGTCTGGAGTACTTCCGCAATACGATTGGTGCTCACTTCCACGCCCGGCTCGGCTTCCGACAGCTTGTAGATAGCCTTCAGATAATTCTCCTCGGTGTAGCTCGGCACTGGCGTTGAATTAACAATGAGCAATTGTCAATGAGTAATGATCAATTAACAATTATCAATGAGCAATGAGCAATGAACGGGTATGCCGGACCGGCTTCCGACCGATGACAATTTGCTCATTGTTCATTGATAATTGCCCATTGCCCATTGCTCATTGACAATTGCTCATTGATAAATGAGGTGGTTCGTTTTTACCACTTAATCAGCGCCGAGGCCCAGGTGAAGCCGGACCCGAAAGCGGCCAGACATACCAGGTCGCCGCGCTTGATTTTGCCTTCGGCTACGGCCTCGCTCAGCGCAATGGGCACCGAAGCCGCCGTGGTGTTGCCGTAGCGCTGGATGTTGCTGTAGATCTTTTCGTTGGGCAGCTGCATTTTCTGCTGCACGTACTGGGTGATGCGCAGGTTGGCCTGGTGCGGAATCAGCATATCGAGGTCGGCCGGCTGGAAGCCATTCTGGTCGAGGGCCTCTTTAATGACCTGGGGAAAGCGCACTACGGCGTGCTTGAACACGTTCTGCCCGTTCATGTAGGGGTACATGTCCAGCTCGTTGGCTACCACGTACTCCACCCGCTTGTTGCGGTTGGAGCCGGGCTCCTTCACGATAAGCTCCTCGGCATGCTCGCCCTGGGAGTGCAGGTGCGTACTCAGAATACCGTGCCCTTCGCGGGTGCTGGGGCGCAGGATCACGGCCCCGGCCCCATCGCCGAAAATAACCGATACTCCCCGGCCGCGGGTGCTGATGTCGAGGCCGGAAGAGTGAATTTCGGAGCCTACCACCAGAACCGTATCATACATACCGGTTTTGATGAACTGGTCGGCCATGCTCAGCGCATAGACGAACCCCGAACACTGGTTGCGCACGTCGAAGGCGGGAATAGGCGCTTTGATGCCCAGCTCACGCTGAAGCAGGACGCCGGAACCGGGGAAGAAGTAATCGGGAGAAAGCGTGGCGAAGACAATCATCTGCACGTCGTCGGGTGCCAGGCCGGCCATTTCCAGGGCTTTCCGGGCGGCATTAGCCCCCATGTTGGCGGTGGTGTCTTTCCCTTCCTCAAACCAGCGCCGCTCCCGGATACCGGTGCGTTCCTGAATCCACTCGTCGGTGGTTTCCATCAGGGTAGTGAGGTCAGCATTGGTTACCACCCGGTCGGGGACGTAATGGCCGACACCGGCAATTTCAGAATGGCGGAGGGTGCTCATAAGCAGAATGTGGGAACAGGCGAAGAGAGAGCAGAAAAAGGAGCCGAAGGTAGCAAAAAAGCGGTGGCGGTTTTCTCTAAACGGGGTGCGAAGATCAGGAGTTACCGGATAGCATCCAGTAAGCTCCACAATTTTAAGGCTTCCGACTGCCAGAGCGCTTCCGCCGGAATGCCGTTTGGGTAAAAGGATGTGGTCGGCAGCTGCCGCGAAAAATCGGCTAAATCCGCCGTTGGCTCAAAGCCGACGACCATTCCCGCCCCGTGCTGCTCAACCAGTTGCTGCCATAAGGCATTAGGTGGAATCAGGGCCGGCAGGCCCTGGGCCATATATTCGTAGAGCTTGGTGGGCATGCAGCGCCAGGTGCTGTCGTGCTTCTGGTAGGGTAGCAGGCCCAGGTGGCTCCGTTGAATTTCGGCCACGATGCGCGAGTGTGGTATTAGCGCTGCCCCACCGATCAGGGTGACAGCGCCCTTGGCCGCCGTTACGGCCTGCTGCAGTTGCCGCAGCTGGTCAGGACGCTGGCAGAAGCCGATAATGGTCAGGTGGGCCTGGGGCCAGTGCTGCCGTAGCCGTTGGGTAAAGTCGATGGCGGCGAAAACTCCGTTCAGGTGGGAAATGGTACCCGAGTACAGCAGCCGTAGAGGTTCACCGGGCTTCAGTAGTGGCTGGTTTCGAACAGGTTGAAGTTCATCAGGTGCCGGCTGATACTTATTCTCCAGCACCACCACGCGGTCAGCCGGCAGCACCGGGAGGAATGGCAGCTCGGCGGCGTAGCTCCGCTCCGCCAGGATAATTGCGGCGGCGTTACGGGCCGCCAGCCTTTCCACCCACCGCAGGCCGGCGGCCAACCCACGCCGCGTGAGGCCGCTGTACACGTGTTGGGTGGTGACGTTCAGGGCATAGTTTTCCCGCACATCATACAGGAACCTTCGACCCTGGCCCAGCCGCTGCCAGAGGAGGGTGAGGGGCAGCAGTTCCGGAGCGTGAACAACAACCAAATCCGGCTGCAGCCGGCTTAGCAAACGCCAGTATACCCATTGCGCCCGCAACCGGGCGAAGCTTAGGCGCGACCCGGCCAGCAGCGTATGCGTGTGCAGATTGGTGGGCCCGTTCGCTGGGGTCGGGGCCAGGCGACCGGCTACGTGAATCTGCCAATCAGCCCGTTCCGCCAGGGTCCGGCCCAGCTTACCGTACATGCGCGTATCGTCCAGGGGCTTGAGCACGGAAGCCAGCAGAACCCGGAAAGCAGGGGACAAGAGCAAGGTGGAAAGGAGATAGAAGCGAAGATTAGCGCCGTTTTTGCGGTCAAAGATGCTAGTTTTGCCCATCACTTTGACTTATTGCCAAACCTGACCATGACTGACCTCCGCCCCCTTATCGAAGCTGCCTGGGATGACCGCAGCCTGCTCCAGCAAACCCGCACCACCGACGCCATCCACGCCGTAATCGAGGAGCTCGACAAAGGCCGCCTGCGCGTGGCCGAGCCCACCGCCGACGGGCAGTGGCAGGTGAATGACTGGGTGAAGAAGGCCGTCATCCTCTATTTTCCCATCCAGCAGATGGAAACCATCGAGCTGAAGCCCTTCGAGTACCGTGATAAAATGCGCCTCAAAACCGACTACGCCGCCCAGGGAGTGCGCGTGGTGCCGCCTGCCACGGCCCGCTACGGGGCCTATCTGGCCGCCGGCGTTATCCTGATGCCCAGCTACGTGAACATCGGGGCCTGGGTGGGGGAAGGAACCATGGTCGATACCTGGGCTACGGTGGGCTCCTGCGCCCAGATTGGCGCGGGCGTGCATCTGAGTGGCGGCGTAGGCATCGGCGGAGTGCTGGAGCCGGTGCAGGCCGCTCCGGTTATCATCGAGGATGGCGCTTTCGTTGGCTCGCGCAGCATTCTGGTCGAAGGCTGCCACGTGGGCCGGGAAGCCGTGATTGGGGCGGGCGTTACCATCACCGGCAGCACCAGGATTATCGACGTGACGGGCGCCGAGCCCAAGGAATACAAGGGCTTCGTGCCGGCCCGCTCCGTAGTGATTCCCGGCTCCTACGCCAAGCCGTTTCCGGCTGGGGAGTTCCACGTGCCCTGTGCCCTGATCATCGGCCAGCGCAAGCCCAGCACGGATTTGAAAACGAGCCTCAACGACGCCCTGCGGGAGCACAACGTAGCTGTCTGAACCACGGATTCGTCCGGATTTTTCGGATTAATCGGATTTTGTGGACGATTGTCCGAAACAGCAGACTAAAAAGGCCACCCGTTCGGGTGGCCTTTTTTGGTCTGCCCGGATTTTACTGGTAGCTCGTTCGCGCCGTCCACAAAATCCGTGAAATCCGGTTAATCCGCGGTAATCCGTGGTCTCAGCTTGTCCCCGAACACGGCTTTCACCTTGTCTACTTTGCTCTTCACCACGAACTGACAGTAGGGCTGGCTGCCATTCAGGTTGTAGTAGTTCTGGTGGTAGTTTTCGGCGGGGTAGAACACCGGCAGCGGCACGATTTCAGTCGTAATGGGCTGGTCGAAGGCGTTGGCGGCGGTCAGCTTATGCCGGTAAGCCTCGGCCAGACGCTGCTGCTCCTCGTTGTGGAAATAAATGCCCGAGCGGTACTGCGTGCCGGAATCGTTGCCCTGGCGGTTGAGGGTCGTGGGGTCGTGAGTTTTCCAGAATACTTCCAGCAGCTCTTCGTAGCTGATCACCGTGGGGTCGAAGGTAATCTGAATCACTTCGTTGTGGCCCGTCAGGCCGCTGCATACTTCCTTGTAGGTAGGGTTGGCGATGCGGCCGCCGGTGTAGCCCGACACGACTTTTTGCACGCCGTTCAGATTCTGAAATACGGCTTCGGTGCACCAAAAGCAGCCGCCGCCAAATGTGGCTTGTTCCATGAATCACAGATTAAAATGATTTTTCGCTGATTCGTTCAGCGTCGGTACCATAACGCGCAAGGGCCGGCGACTGTTCACGAATCCGGCCGCTGGCAGCATTAGGATAGTCGGCTTGCAACAGTATGGTGCCAGTGGCAAGTCACAAGCAACCGGTCCCGCTATCGGAACGAATCAACGAAATCAGCGAAAAATCAGCGTAATCAGTGATTAAATCGCCCGGCCACCACGAGGTCTTTCGTGCCGTGACTCCAGGAGTAGAAACCCTCGCCGGATTTCACGCCCAGCCGGCCGGCCATGACCATGTTGACCAGTAGCGGGCAGGGGGCGTATTTGGGGTTGCCAAGGCCGTCGTGCAGTACGCGCAGAATAGCCAGGCACACATCCAGCCCGATAAAGTCGGCCAGCTGCAGGGGGCCCATGGGGTGAGCCATGCCCAGCTTCATGACCGTGTCAATTTCCTCCACGCCCGCGACGCCTTCGAACAGCGTGATGATGGCCTCGTTGATCATCGGCATCAGGATGCGGTTGGCCACAAACCCCGGGTAGTCGTTCACTTCCGTTGGCGTTTTACCCAGCTGCCGCGAAATGTCCATCACCTGCGCCGTTACCTCGTCGGAGGTTGCGTAGCCCCGAATCACTTCCACGAGCTTCATCACCGGTACCGGGTTCATGAAGTGCATGCCAATCACCTTATCGGCCCGCTTGGTGACGGCGGCAATCCTGGTGATGGAAATAGAGGAGGTGTTGGATGCCAGAATAGCGTCCTGGGGGGCATGCTGGTCCAGGTCGCGGAAGATCTGCAGCTTCAGGTCCACGTGCTCAGTGGCGGCTTCCACTACCAGCCCTACGCCCTGAACGCCGTCGGCAATGCTGGTGAAGGTTTTGATGCGACCCAGGGTGGCCGTTCTGTCGTCGGCGGTGAGCCCGCCTTTGGCTACCTGGCGGTCCAGGTTTTTGCCGATGGTAGCCAGGGCTTTGTCCAGCGCGGGTTGGTTGATGTCAATCAGCGCCACGGCAAAGCCGTGCTGGGCAAAGACGTGGGCAATACCATTGCCCATGGTACCTGAGCCAATAACGGCAACGTTCATCATCTGGAGCGGGAAAGGGGTGGGAAGGAAGGAGTCGGGTCAACCGGAAAGCGGCCTTTACGGCACAAAGCTAAACCGAATTTGACGGGCACCCAAGCTGGTGCAACCCCTTGCCACCGCGGAAAGGCAAAAAAAGTAGGCTCCGTAAAAAAGTGTATTTCAGATGAATTTGCCCCTTTTTCCGGGGAATTGAGTTCCGGGGATTTAAATTTTTTAATCCGGATAGATCCTTTTGAATAGGGCCGCGTACAAATCCGCAAATCACCCATCCAGCTAACCTTAACGAGGTCCAACAGCCACTGCAGTGATTTGTTTCTTTCCACCCCTTTCCAAACCAATCACCAACCACCATGGGAAATCTGCTGTACATCATCGCCGTTATTCTGATCATCATCTGGGCCCTGGGCTTCTTCGGGATTCTGGGCGCCGGTCTGGCTGGCAACAATGTGATTCACATTCTGCTGGTCATTGCCATCATTGCCGTTCTGCTACGGGTCATTCGCGGCGGCCGCGTAGTCTAGCTTCGGCTGGACTCCCGATAAGGTCTGTCTGAAAAACAAAAAAGCGGCTCCCCAAAGTGGGGAGCCGCTTTTTTGTGGGTGTCAGCCCAGGTTACAGCCTGGCCTTCCACCTCAGATTATACAAAAAGTTGAAGCGAATAACCGGCTGCCCGTAGGGCGACAGGGGACTACCGTCGGCGCTGTAGCCGTCGTTAAAGTTGTAAAGCACCACAATGTCGGCCGCGAACCGGTCACTAAGCTGGCTGCGGTAGCCAATACCCGCCAAAGGGGTCCGGTAATTGCGCGTTACGGGCACAATAGCGACCTGCGTGGAGTTTACGGAGACGAGGTCGAACGACTCGGCCCGGGTAGCTTCGTACTCCGCGTGGACGAAAAACTGCTGATACACCGTGTATTGCGCAAAAAACTTCAGGCCTAAGCTGTTCAGCTTCAGGTTGCCCGCCCCCGCAAAGGAATAGTTGTTGTAGGAGTAGCTGATACCCGGTCCCACGGCTAATTTTTCGGTGATCCGGTAACCGATAGAGGGGCCGATGCTGGCGCTGAACTGCCCGATACCATTGTAGCTGGAGTAGCCCAAGCCCACGTTGCCGTAGAGAAACAACTTGTATTGCTCCTTGGGCTGGTCGGCCGCGCTGGTGCCCTTGGGAAACTCCAGCCCCGACGGCGAATTAGGGGTAGGCTTCACGGTAGGAGCGGGCAACGGGGCCTCCGTCGGGGCCGGTACGGGTACGGCCGGCCGGGGGGTGGGCTGAGCCGGCCGCGGCAGGGCCCCGGGAGGGGCCGTGTTCAGCTGGGGTTTAACGGTGGTACGGGTCGTATCCGTCTGGGCCTGAACAGCCGGGGCCAGCAGGGTACCGGCTCCACCCAGGGCCAGGGCTATCAGAATGCGCTTCATAACTGGCAGGAACGAAATTAGGAGACGAGGTGGTACATCCGCTGGCGAAGAGTCTTGATCTGGTCGTCGGCCAGATACTCCTCGTAGCTCATCCGGCGGTCGATGATGCCATCCGGGGTAAGCTCAATGATGCGGTTGGCTACGGTTTCCACGAACTGCAGATCGTGCGAATAGAACAGCAGGGTGCCGTTATAGTCGCGCAGGGAGTTGTTCAGGGCCGTAATGCTTTCCAGGTCGAGATGGTTCGTTGGGTCGTCGAGCACCAGCACGTTGCCGGCTTCCATCATAATTTTGGAGAGCATGCAGCGTACTTTCTCCCCTCCGCTCAGCACGTTCGACTTCTTCTGCGACTCCTCGCCCGAAAACAGCATCCGGCCCAGGAAGCCCCGGATGAAGGACTCATCCTTTTCCGTTGAATACTGCCGCAGCCAGTCTACCAGGTTCAGGTCGGTATCAAAGAACTCGGCGTTTTCGCGCGGGAAATATGACGGGGTGATGGTCGTCCCCCAGTTGAAAGAACCGGTGTCGGTTCTAACCTGCTCAAACAGAATGTCGAACAGGAGGGAAGCGGCCCGGTCGTCGCGGCTGATGATGGCTACCTTGTCTTTTTTGTCGAGCGAGAACGACACGTTGCGGAACACGCGCTGTCCTTCCACCGCCATACCCAAGTTTTCCACCATGAGCAACTGGTTGCCCGCTTCCCGCTCGGGCTTGAAGGCAATGTAGGGGTACTTGCGCGAGGACGGCTTAATTTCTTCCAGGGTGAGCTTTTGCAGCAGCTTCTGGCGCGAAGTAGCCTGCTTGGACTTGGAGGCGTTGGCCGAGAAGCGGCGGACAAATTCTTCCAGTTCCTTCCGCTTATCCTCCGTCTTCTTGTTCACGTCCTGCCGCTGCTTCAGCACCAGCTGGCTGCTTTCGTACCAGAACGAGTAGTTGCCGGGATACATGGTGATTTTCGAAAAGTCCAGATCCGCCATGTAGTTACACACCGCGTCGAGGAAGTGCCGGTCGTGACTGACCACAATCACCGTGTTCTGAAAGCTGTCGAGGAAGTTTTCCAGCCAGAGCACCGTTTCAGCGTCGAGGCCGTTGGTCGGTTCGTCAAGCAGCAGCACGTCGGGGTTGCCGAACAGCGCCTGGGCCAGCAGCACCCGCACTTTGTCGGAACCACCCAGGTCACTCATCATGGTGAAGTGCTTGTCTTCGCCGATGCCGAGGCCGGAGAGCAGTTCAGCCGCTTCGTAGTCCGCGTTCCAGCCTTCGAGGTCGGCAAAGTCACCTTCGAGCTGGGCGGCCCGCTCCCCGTCCGCATCCGAGAAATCAGCCTTGGCGTAGAGGGCATCCTTCTCTGCCATCACCTTCCACAGTTTCGTGTGGCCCATAATCACGGTCTGGAGCACGGGGTGCTGGTCGTAGGCAAACTGATCCTGCCGCAACACCGAGAGCCGGGACCCGGCCGGCATATCCACGGAGCCGGTGTTGGGCTCCATTTCACCCGAGAGAATCTTGAGGAAAGTGGATTTACCGGCTCCGTTAGCCCCGATCAGGCCATACACGTTGCCGGGCAGAAATTTAATGGAGACATCTTCAAACAGCACGCGCTTGCCGTAGCGCAGACTAACGTTGGTGGTACTGATCATGAAACAGAGAAAAGCGAAGTAGCGAGAGAAGAAAACAGGCCGCCATGGCGGTAATCAGCGCGCAAAAATACGCAAAATGCCGTGGGCTACCGTAGCGAACCAGATGATTTACAGGATGCTTTTAGGAAAAGTGATAAATCGAAGATACATTTTCATTGGGTTCCCGGTTAAGATCCTGGGGCTGAGGCTACCTCGGTAAAAAACCTGCTTTCCTCCCAACCTCAGCCGTAGGAAAGCAGTATTAAGAAGCAAGCTGGAATATAAGGCGCTGCGTACGCGGGTTTTGTACAACATCCTAACCCCGAACGACAGTTCCGGAATTCTGAGCTAGTTGAATGGTCTAACGCCTTTTTCTTGTACTATGAACGATGCTTCTATTACCCCCGAAAAAAACGGCGTCCGCTATGGATTGCCTACTGCGGCCGGCATGGCGGCTTACTTTCTGTTGGCTTCCCTGCTCCACCTCACCGACCGGGTTGAGTTCAGCTTTCTAAACGGAGTCATCCTGACCATCGGCATTGTAATGGCCATTGCGCACTACAAACGGGTGAAAAACGACCGGATGCCCTATCTGCAGGGCTTCGGTACCGGCATTGTTACGGCCTTGGTAGCGTCAGTGGTGTTCGGCCTGTTTTTCGTGGTCTACACCGTAATCAATCCCGGCATCATGGACCAACTGCGCGCCCGTGACCTGTTTGGGTTTGACTTATCGGTAACCATTGCCTTTCTGGCCGTGATGTTGCAGGGGGGAATGTCCGGGGTAATCATCTCCCTGGTGGCCATGCAGTATTATAAAAGTGCCGACCATAAGCCCCTTGAAGGCATCGAGTAAGCTTAGGGGCATAGTCGACAGTGGACAGTTAAGGGTTGGATCCGGTGGGTCCAACCCTTTGACGTTTTCAGGGTAGCCGTACCAGGCGGATTGAGGAACCGGAGGAACTTAAAGAGGAAAAAGATATGTTATAAATAGATTGCATGTTTAATTAAAGAAATATATATTTGCATTATAAGTAGTTGATGAAAAGCCAGGTCTTTAGAGTTGCTTGGTTTTTAGAAGTTTAAAACAGTAAAGATTCTTTTCGCTCCACTTGCTCTCCCGTATCCGATGAAAACGTTTTTTCTAACTTTACTCATGCTTTGCGGGCTGACTGCCGGGGCTTCCGCTCAGATGCGCGACCGATACGCCGAGCGGCCGGGCACTGGCGATGTGCCCGTTGCGCGGGTTGAGGACATGACCCGGCAAATGTGCGACCGGCTACGCTTAAACGAAGCCCAATACATCCGGCTGCGCGCAGCCAACCAAATTAAGGCAGCCCGGCTGGATGAAATTCAGTGGCAACACAAAGATGATCCTACCCGGCGGCGGGCCCTGCTCTCAGAGCTTGAGGCGCAATACGAAGCCGAATGCGGCCGTATCCTGACTCCCTCGCAGTTGAGCTTATACCGCAGCGAGCAGCAGCGGGACAGTGTGCCGACTCAAACGGATCCGAATGAAGGCGGGCTAGGCTAATGAGCGGCCGCTGTTTGTTCTACCGCATAAAAAGAGCGACTCCAATAGAGGAGTCGCTCTTTTTATGCGGTAGAACCCGCACCTATTGAGCTGTCAATGGCCGCTCATAAAGCACGGCCGTTACGATACCGGTGGGGCCGAAATGGAAAGTGAGCTTGTTGGCGGTTGAGCGTTGGTGCCGGGGCTCACATTGGGTGCCCGGCTCGATATAATAGTAGTATGTTTTCTCCGTCTGCTCGTTGAGCTCTTCTTCATCCGGTCGGCCAAAGAGGGCATCAATAGAAGCCGTACGGGTGCCGTAAAGCGTTTCGCGATATGCATTGATGGCCGGTAGCTGCCGGGCGCGTTGGTTCTGACAGGCATATACATCCTTGCGCCAGGAAACTGGGTCGAAGCCCGGAATGCTGGACAGAGAATGGCCACACGAAGGGAGAACGGCCAGAAGTAGGCAGACGAAAGGAAGGCGGATGGACATTAGAAAGAGCAGCTGGGAACCTGGGGCGTCCGGAAATAGTTGGAGCCATCAGAAATGATGCTGCTAAAGTACTAGATTTGTATAGGCTACTCAGTAAAAGAAGCTTTATCCCGCCGTTTTAATTCTAAACCGACTATTCCAGCCGATGCCTTTTTCACCGACTGCCTTCGCCGGCTTCCTGCTGCTGCTCGCTTCCCTGGTTTTACCCGCTTTTCCCGCCGAAGCCGCACCTGGTACGGGGGGAGGAAAGGTAGTTAAGCTGAGTGAGGCGCGGCGGGCCACCTACATGGCTGCTTTCGAGCAGCACGTGCTTCAAACTTACGTGCAGACCGGCCTTACGGCGACAGGCTTACCGATGAACGTGTACCGGGAAGCTTTGGTCGGCTTCTATAACCTGCAGCAGCGGGGCCTCGTGGCACCGGCTAAGCAGGTGCTGACTATCATTGATTTCAACCGCTCAAGCCGTCTGAAGCGATTGTGGGTGGTGGATGTGAAGCAGCAGCGGGTCCTGTTTCATACCCTGGTGGCGCATGGCAAAAATACGGGTGCCGAATTCGCTTCCGCCTTTTCCAACGTGAACGGCTCGGAAATGAGCAGCCTGGGCTTTTACGTCACCGGCAATACGTACGAAGGCAAGCATGGCCTGTCGCTGAAGTTGAACGGGCTGGAGCCAAAGTACAACACCAACGCGGCCAGCCGGGCCGTGGTAGTCCACGGGGCCAATTATGTGTGCGAGGAGTTTGTCCAGGCCCATGGCCGGTTGGGCCGCAGCCAGGGCTGTCCGGCACTGCCATTGAACCAGAGTAGCGCCATCATCCGGGCTATCAAAAATGGCACGGTGGTGTATGCCCATGCCCCGCGTACCGTGCAGTACGAATCGAGCTTCCAGCAGCTGGATCCGGCCCTGGTAGGCTTTGCCCAAAGCAAAGGGCTGAGCGACGAATAAATTCGGTGCTGCGATGCCCCCGGCTATTCAACTCCAAAGCCTGGCTATGTAGCCCGGCTTTGGAGTTGAATAGCCGGGGAGAAACCGGCTTGAGTCCGGCCCCTGGTGGCCTTGACGAGGTTGCTGCCGGCGAAAAAGAAAATCCGGCCCACGCCAAAAGGCCCCAGGGAATTGATCTGACTCAGGTTTACCCCGGCCCTGGGGCGGAAGCCCGGCAGTTCCTCCTATAATGCCGGTGACGCCCAGGATGGTGAGAAGAACGCCGCAAGCGCGTTTCTGCTTCAGGCCGAAAGGCTGGGCTGGAAAATAACAACCGGCCGGGCCTAGTACTGTTGCCGGCTGAAGGTGGACCGTAGAAGGAGGTATTTGGGGTGTGCCAGTCCGGGACAACCCTGCCGCACATGGCGCGTTACAGGCCCAACGGCTACTTTAAAGCCGGTTTCGTTCCGCCCTACGTTTACCACAACCACCCCCAGCTATGAGAGGAAACCTGCGTTACATTATTGCCCTCGTCCTGGCTCTGTTCTCCTTTGTGACCTACTACTGCAAGCGGTCGGTGAATGAAGTGACCGGCGAAACCCAGCACGTAGACATGACGGCCGAACAGGAAATAGCCCTGGGCTTGCAGGCGGCTCCCGAAATGGCCCAGCAGTACGGCGGCATTCACCCCGACCGGCAGGCCGGCGCCCGGGTCGAGGAAATCGGTCAGCTGCTGGTGCGCAATACCAAAGCATCGCAGAGCCCCTACAAATTCCAGTTTCACCTGTTGGCCGATGAGAATACTATTAACGCCTTCGCCCTGCCGGGCGGACAGATCTTCATCACGGCCGGGCTGCTGAAAAACATGAAGTCGGAAGGGCAGGTGGCCGGGGTGCTGGCCCACGAAATCGGGCACGTCGTCGGTCGTCACTCGGCCGAGCAGGTGGCCAAAAGCCAGCTTACGCAGGGCCTGACCGGAGCCGCCGCCATTGGCCTCTACGACCCCGAACGGCCCAGTACTGCCGTTAGCGCGGCGGCCGCGGCTATGGTGGGCAAGCTGATTACCATGCGCTTCGGCCGGGAAGATGAGTTGGAATCTGACCGCCTGGCCGTCGATTTTACCGCCCAGGCCGGGTATGATCCGCGGGCTATGATTCAGGTGATGCGGATTCTGGAGCAGGCCGGCGGCGGCAACAATCCGCCGGAGTTCATGAGCACCCATCCTAACCCGGGCAACCGTATTGCGGAGCTGGAAAAGGAAATTGCCGTTGACTTTCCGGGCGGCGTACCCGGCACCCTGAAGCAATAACTTACCCCGTATTCTTTTCCGCAATGGCCGGGCCTGTGCCCGGCCATTGGGCGTTTCAGCCCGTAGGACAATCACCGGGTTAGCTCAGCTTATTCCCTCTTATGACTTCGTTCGTCACGTTGCACCAGCTCCTATTCGTATTGAACCCGGTTTCGGGCGACATTGATAAATCGGAGCTGGAAGATACCATTACCGCTTTCTGCGCGGAGCGCGGCCGGCAGGCGCACTTTTTTCATACCACCGGCGCGCAGGATCAAAACCGGCTACGGACTGCAATCAAGCGCCAGGCCTACGATGCCGTATTTGCCTGTGGGGGCGACGGAACCGTGAACCTGGTGGCGGAAGCCATAGCTGATACCGGCCTGCTGCTGGGGATTCTGCCCTTGGGCTCGGGCAATGGCCTTTCTAAAGATCTGGAAATTCCACAGGATCTGGCCGAGGCGCTGCACCTGATCTGGGAGCACGGGGTCAGCGCCATCGATACGCTACGTGTCAACGGGCATTTCTCGGCGCATCTGGCAGATCTGGGCTTCAATGCCCTGGTGGTAGAGCGGTTCGACCAGAGCGACTCCCGCGGCCCTACCACCTACGTGCGTATCGCCACCCAGGAATACCTGGCTTATGAGCCCGCCACGTACCGCATCCGAACCGACCGGGGAAGCTTCGAGGGGCCGGCTTTTATGGTAACGATGGCCAACGGCAACACCTTCGGTAGTAACGTCGTCATCAATCCCGACAGTCGCCTCGACGATGGGGAGTTTGAAATCTGCATCATCGCCCCTTTTCCCGGCACGGCGGCGCTGGGCATTCTCTATCAGCTCTACACCAGCGACTTCGAGGCCTCGCTCTACACCCAGCGCCTGCGCTGCCGCTGGGCCGAAATTGAGGTAAATGGTCAATCTCAGGTGCTGGGGCAGGTGGATGGGGAGTCGGTGCGGCTGGATACGCCCATCCGGATCGGAATCAGTCCGCGGAGCCTTCGGGTACTGACACCAACCGTGCCGCCGCCAAGCTAGCGGCGGCTGGGTATACCGGCAGGAGTCGCTTGCGGAAAACTTCCCGGGCCGGGGCGGCAGCGGCAGCTGGTTCCAGGGTGCGCAGCCAGGCTTCCCCGTTCTGGTAAAAGTCGAGGCTGAAAAAGCCCTTGTGCTCGTGCGTAAAGCTGGCCTTGCCGCCAGGCTGCACAAATGCCGTTTTGCTGCCCGCTCCGCTCACCAGGTAGTGGCCGGCGCGATACTGGAAATACTGCAGGTTGTGGTCGTGGCCGGCGGCGTAGATGACGTTGGGGAACTGATGGAGCACCCGCAGCAGGCGGCGGCGCATCTTGCGATACTTCGGGTGGGCCATGTCTTCCTCGGCCCCCACGAGCTTGCGGTAGAGCGGGAAGAAGGAGCCCATCACCGGCAGCGGCACATAAGCCTTTTTATGCACGGTGGTGAGCGGGAAAACGTGCTGCTTGGCCGTGAACTTGCCCCCGTGCAGGGCATTGGAGTAGAGTGGATGGTGCCCGGCTACTACAATCTGCTGGTGCTGGTTTTGGGTCAGCAGGTCGTGCAACTCCTCGAACGGGGCTTTGGCATCCGTCGCGGAGCAGTCGGCGGCCGGCCCCAGGGGGCGCGGCCCGTTCTGTACCCACCATTGGGTGTTAAGCACGATCAGCAGCAGATTTTCGGCCAGCTGCACCGTCACCGGCCCCGGGCAGCCCTGGGGCGGCAGGTACCGGGCAGCGGGCAGCTGTTCGTGCACGTAGGCTTCCTGGCGGAGCAGATACTCGTAGCCGTCCGACCGGCCTTTGTTCCAGTCGTGGTTGCCGCTCAGGAACACCACGCGGCCGGAATAAGGGCGCAGGGCATCGAGCTGGGTGTTCAGGCGCAGCTCGGCGGCCGCGCGGCGCGGGTGTTCCGGGGCAGGCAGCCCGGTGGGGTAAACGTTGTCGCCCAGAATCACCACCGTACTCTCCGCCCCGGCTTCCCGCATCCAGCCCTGCAGCAGCTCCAGGATGGGGTCGGGACCATCGGTGGCTACGGCGCCCAGGTCACCGATGAGGGCTACGCGGTGGCGCAATGCGCTGCCGGGCGCGGGCTGGCGGGTTTCCCAACCGGCCTCGACGGCCGCTACGAAGGGCTGGCGGCGGTACTGCCGCTCCTGCCGGTAGCGGTACAAAAGCCACCCGGCCAGCAACAGAGTCACGGCCGTGAACAGGTAGAACAAAAGCAGGAGCGAGGAGGGCAGCACGTGAGTGATTCTGGAGTATAAGCCTTGGGTGGCCTGGACGTTGGCTAACGTAAAACCATAGCGTACGGCTGAACAGGACTGGCCGCCGGCAGCAGGCTGATTCGGGAGGCCGGACTTTTTGCCATTATGTTCAGCTTGCCGGGACAAGCCCGCGCCCGTTTCTGCATCGTCCCGGCTCACCTCAGCCGCGGCTTAAAAATTAGGTGGCGTCAGGTTTTTGAAGTGGCCATTGAGGCGGGCGCGGTCTTTCAGCCGCTCCGTTTCCAGCACGATGGGCAGAATAGTCTCCAGGTGCTCCACCACGATTTCCTGGCGCTCCAGCTCACTGGTCGCTTCCAGAAGCCGGTATTCCTGCTCCGTGCTGAAGCCCAGATGGTGAGCTACGTCATAGATCTTATAGTCGGGAGCCAGATCCAGGAAGAGCTTGCGCAGCCCCAGCGCGTCGTAGAGCTGGCGCACGTAGTCGGTGATACGGATTTTGAGGGCCTCATCGGCCTGCGGATCATCAGGGATGTCTTCGATCTGGCCGGCGGCGTAGAGCTTGCCGGGAGCCTGGCGGTGAAAGTCGCGGATGCGGAAGATGCCCAGCGCCTTGGTCTTGATGTCCAGCTCGCCGCTGTCGTAGCTTTTCTCTACGCTCAGGAGCTTCATTTCGGTGCCCAGAATGCTTACCCCCTCGTTCAGGTAGGGTGGAATGCCGAAGGTGATATTCGACTCGATACAGTCGCGCACGAGCTGGCGGTAGCGAGGCTCAAAGATGTGGAGGTTGAGCTTTTCGCCGGGAAAAACGACCAGGTTCAGGGGGAAGAGAGCAAGCAGACGAGGCATATGAGCACAACAGGGAACAAGCGGGAAAGTACCTGAAAAAGCGCAGAAAATACCGCCGCGTGGGCACATTTCCGCTATTTTTGCGCCGGGGCCCGAATGGCCCCGGCATTTGATCAGCTTGTTCCCGGGAAGTAGTGACGGATTATAAAAAGTATGGCCGGCAGGCTATGCGGATACTGCTGCAGGTGATGGCCGCCCTGTTTCTGACTTCGCTGGCCTGGGTGCTGGTCTACCGCTGGGTGGCCCCGCCGGCCACGTGGCTGATGCTGGACCGCCGCGCCCACGCCCCCGTAGGTAAGGGCTATTACGGCATCCGGGAGGAAGGCCGCCGTATCAGCTACGACTTTAAGAGTCTGGATGACGTAGCGCCTCAGGTCCCGCTGGCGCTGATTGCCGCCGAAGACCAGCTCTTTCTGAAGCACCATGGCTTTGACTTCAACGCGTTGCAGCGCGCCGTGAAGACTAACATGCAGGAGGGCCACAAGCTGGTCGGCGGCAGCACTATTTCGCAGCAGGTGGCCAAGAACGTGTTTCTGTGGCACGGCCGCAGCTACGTGCGCAAGGCCGCCGAAGCCTATTTTACGGTACTTATTGAGCTGTTGTGGAGCAAGCGCCGCATTATGGAAATGTACCTGAACGTGGCGGAAATGGGCGACTGTATCTTCGGGGTGGAAGCGGCAGCGGAGCGGTACTTTCATAAGCCGGCCAACCAGCTTTCCACGGCCGAAGCAGCTTTGCTGGCGGGCGTGTTGCCCAACCCACTGCGGTTTCGGGCCAGCAACCCCGGCCCGGCCGCCCGCGCCAAGCAGCGTCGGGTGATGCGCAACATGCGCCGGCTGGGCGGCACGACGTATATTCGGGCCATCCTCGAAGATTAACCCAGCCCGCATGAAACGACTGTTTACTACTCTGGTGGCCTGCCTGCTGCTGAGCGTTTGCCTGGCTCAAAAGCCCCGGGCCCGGCGCCAGAGCATCAGCCAGGTGATGCAAACCCAGACGGCGGCCTGGAACCGCGGCGACGTGGCGGGCTTCATGCAGGGCTACTGGCAGTCCGACTCGCTGGTCTTCATCGGTAAGCGCGGCCTCACCTACGGCTGGCAGCCCACCCTCGACAACTATAAGCGCAGCTACCCCGATGCGGCGGCTATGGGCCAGCTGGTATTTTCCAACCTCCACATCACGCCCATCAGCCGCGACGCGGCCCAGGTTATCGGCAAATGGCATCTGACCCGCCCCGCCGCCGGCGACCTGGAAGGCCACTTCCTGCTGGTGTTCCGCCGGCTCAAAGGGCAGTGGGTAATCGTGGCCGACCACTCCAGCTAGTGGTCAATTAACAATTAACAATTATCAAGGAGCAGTTATCAAGGAATCGTTGAAAGGCATTGAAGCTGTTCAGGAATTCGGTTTCGTGTCAGGCTGAGCATTCTGGGTATAAAGCAGAGACCGAAGCATCCCGCTCGTGTCGTTGAACGGCTCCCACGACGCGAGCGGGATGCTTCGGCTGGCGGATACCAGATACGGTATGACCACCTGGAGTGTCCCGTACAACTTCATTGATAATTGTAGGACTTACGCAAAATGCTTTCACGCAGTGTTTCGCAGTGTTAAACCGCAGTGTTTCGCAGTGTTTAACGTCCTCGCACTGCGAAACACTGCGGTTTAACACTGCGAAACACTGCGTGAAATGGCACCAGGAGGGTTTTGCGTAAGTCCTAAATTGCTCCTTGATACTTGTTAATTGATTTCGTCTTTCTGCTTTTCGGCTTCCACGGCGGGAATGGCGGTGGTGAAGATCAGCCCGTTTTTGGCCGCGTGCTCGGCGGCCTGCACCGTATCCTGCACCAGCAGCATCTCCACTTTATCGTGGCGCAGCTCTTCCGTTACCTTTTCGACCATGGCCGCCCGTCCGGGGTGCAGCACGTCGCGAATGTAGATGGCCAGGATGCGGCCGGGGTGGCGGCGCACCACTTCGCGGTAAATGTTGGCGTCTTCCTGCCCGCTGTCGCCGATAAGCACGAAGGGCAGCAGCGGATAGGTGAGCAGCAGGTTGTCGATTTCGCGCAGCTTGTGGTCGTGGTGGCTGGAGGTGGATTCGGCCTTGCGGCTGCCGATGCCGAAATCGCGCAGCAGCAGCGGCCCGGGCGGAATCTCGTTCAGGGCCAGAAAGTCTTCGAGCAAATCGTACAGATTCCAGGGCGACGAGCTGACGTAGAAAAACGGGTTGTTGCGCTTGCCGTTGCGGCCCAGCTGCAGGGCGCGGTAGAACTCGGCCACCCCCTTGAACGGCAGCCGGGAGCGGGCATTGCGCAGCAGTACCGTGCGGGCCATCAGCAGCAGGTCGGTAACCGAAGTCTGAATTACGGTGTCGTCCAGGTCGCTGATGATACCGTACTCGGCATCGGCAGGCGGAATGAGTACGGGGGCCATGGCCGTCAGACCGGGCGGCGTGGGGAAGGGTGCCGGTACTGTCTGGAGCAGGATATCCACCGGATACCACATAAAGTTGATGGGCGCGGGCAGCGAAGTCGGCTCCAGATTGAGGGTGAAGTAGCCCTCGTCGTCGGTTATCACCGGGTGCTCGGAGCCGTCGGCAGGGCGCACGATGAGCTGGGCCCCGGCAATTTCGTTGCTCTCGAAGCGCCGGTACATATCCACCAGGTTTCGCAGGCCCGACTCGGTGCCGCTGGGGTCGCCGATGCCCTTGTCGGTGAGCACCCGGCCTTTCACGTAGAGCCGGGTGGGCGTGCCATAGCTGCGGTACGGGACGATCTGCACGGGCTTGAGCAGCCCCAGCCGGTGCCGGGCACGCAGGATCAGGTCGTCGGTGCGCTCGGCCCAGTCGCCGAGCCTGTTGAGGAAAGAAGCCATAGGAAGCGTAAGAAAAACAGGCCGGAAGCTCCGCATACGCGCCCCGGCGGCCGCAATGTTACCCCGGCAAAACAAGCCGCTGACTTTCAGTGGTAAATAAAGAGGCCCGCTACGAAAGTAGCGGGCCTCTTTGCGGGAAAGCGTGCCGCTTACAACAGCGACTTGAGCTTGTTGAGGTTGGTGTCGTTATCCGACTTGTTCTGGCAGTTCAGCTCCGCGGCTTTAGCCTGAATGGCCTGCACCCGGTTGCCGGGGTTGGGGTGGGTGCTCAGGAATACGGGCTGGCTGGCCTCACCCATGGCCTGCGACTTGATAAAGAAACCGGCCGTGCCGTCGCAGGCGTAGTCGGTGCCGCTGAGGTAGATAACGGAGTAAGAGTCGGCTTCCGTCTCAAAGTCGCGGCTGAACTTCAGCTGCCCCAGGCCGGCGGCAATCTGGGCCAGCTGGTTGGGGTTTTCGCCCAGCAGTACGCTCAGCAGAATACCGATGCCATACTGTTGCTGGAGCTGCCGGGAGGTGTGGCGGCGGTCGGCGTGGGCAATTTCGTGGGCCAGCACGCCGGCCAGCTCGTCTTCGTGGTCGAGAAACTTAATCAGGCCCGAAAACACGTAGATATGGCCGCCGGGCGAAGCAAAGGCATTCAGGGTTTTATCGTCCCTGATGATTTTAACGTCCCAGACGAAATCGTTGCGGTGGTCGAGCTTGCCGGAGTTGAGGACTTTGTTGACCACGGTGCTCAGGGCCGCGTAGGCCGCCGCGTTGCGCGGGTCCTTGGGGTCGAGCAGCTGGCCGCTGGCGCGGTAGGTAGAGTCGGTCTGGGCCGCCACGCGGGCACCCAGGTCAATATCATCCTGCACCGAGAACAGGACTACGCCGTCGCCGCCGCCTTCTTTGGAGCAGGAGGAAAGGCCGGTGCCGGCCGCGGCCAGGGAAAGGAAAAGCAGGGATTTAGAGAGTAGCTGACGCATAGGTGGAGAGGAAAAATGGGGAGTAAGCAAAGGGTGGGGTGAAAGCGGCCATGAAAAAACGGTGCCAAAAGTCTCCGGCCCCGATACGGCGGCCGGGGAAGAACTGTTTCTGCGCGGGGGAAATTGCCGGCGGAAGCGGACAGGACGTTTTCTCCTTTTGGGGGCCAATTGCGTACAGAATGACCCGCTCGGCCAACTTCGGCCGCCGCGCTTCATTCCGCCCTGATGCCCACCACTGCCCAGCCCCGCCTGAAAGTGCGCAAGAAGAAGCTGCCGCCCTTGGAAGAAGCCCACGCGCTCTACAAGGACCCCGCCCGCCAGGCCGCGCTGGCCGGCCTGCGCTACGTGACCGACACCAAGCCCGGCCTGACCCGCCAGGCGGGCCCCGAGGGCAGCTTCACCTTCCACACGGCCCAGGGCGACGCCATCACCGACGAGAAAACCCTGGCCCGCATCAGCGGCTTCGTGATTCCGCCGGCCTGGACCGACATCTGGATTTCCCCTGCCGCCAACGCCCACCTGCAGGTAACCGGCCGCGACGTCAAGGGCCGTAAGCAGTACATCTACCACGCTACCTGGGACCAGACCCGCAGCCTGACCAAGTTCAGCCGCCTGCGGGCGTTCGGCGAAAAGCTGCCGGCGCTGCGTCAGCAGATTCAGCAGGACCTGAAGCGCCCCCAGCTGGACAAGCCGAAAGTAGTGGCTCTGGTGCTTACGCTCATGGATCAGTCCTTTATCCGGGTCGGCAACAAGGAGTACGCCAAAAAGAACAAGAGCTACGGCCTCACCACCCTGCGCGACCGGCACGTGCAGGTAGAAGGCAGCGGGGTTCACTTCAGCTTCGTGGGCAAGAAAGGCGTGCCGCACAACGTGACCCTGCACGACCGGAAGCTGGCCCGCATGGTGCAGAAATGCAAGGAGATTCCCGGCCAGCACCTGTTTCAGTACTACACTGCCGATGGCCAGCGGGCCGAGCTGGAATCCGGCGACGTGAACGGCTACCTGCAGGAAGTAACCGGCCTGAGCCTGTCGGCCAAGGACTTCCGCACTTGGGGCGGCACCGTGAAAATGGTGGAATGCCTCGAGGCCGTGCTGCAGCAGGAGCCGGACCTACCCAAGGACAAAGTGCTGAAGAAAGCCGTGAAGGACGTGGCCGCGGGCCTGGGCAACACCCCCACGGTGTGCGCCAAATACTATATTCACCCCCAGGTCGTCGAGCTCTTCAATTCCAATAAGCTCATCGACTACCTGCGTAAGCACGACGCCGACCCCACCGAAAACGACGTGCTGACCCCCACCGAACACATGGTGCTGGATATGCTGGCAGATATTGATTGACAATTAACAATGAGCAATTAACGCTCAACGACCCGAATAGGAATCGTTGAGCGTTAATTGCTCATGGAGGCTGTTTAGGGTTTCAAAAAAGCTGTCATCCTGAGCGGAGCGAAGGACCTTATCACGTCCGTACCACTTGGAATTAGGCCAAAATGAGCAGTCGTGAGAAGGTCCTTCGCAAGCGTACGCCAGATGAAGGATGACAAACGACGAAAAAACCGAAACCCTAAACAGGTTCATTGTTAATTGCTTAATAGCCTTCCCGGTCGTAGGCGTGCATCAGCACGCCTTTTTCGGTTTGGTCGCGCACTTCGGGGCCGCCGTTGATGGTGTTGCCGCTGTTGGTGTCGTAGTATACCGTTTTCTTGCCGCCGCGGCGCACCCGGGAGGTGTCGGTAAGCTTGTCGGTATCGGGGCCCCCGAAAATATCCACCCGGATGCCTTGGGCCACTTCACCGCTCACCTCGAACACATCCTGCCCATCGAGGCCGTGCAGGGTCAGGCGCTGGGTTTCGGCGGTCCGAAACAGGCGGCGGTAGAGAAGGGCCCCGGCCCGCGGCTTTTCGTCATCGTCGGTGACGGGGTAAACGCTCACGAGGGTAGTCGAATCGGAAAGACGCTGCACCACGAAGCGTTCGGCCTGATCGGTGCCCGCGATGGTGACGTGCCGGGCCAGCAGGCGGTAATAGGTTTGAGCGGCCGCCGGCAGCGCCGCGCGACGACTCTTCAGGGCTGCTTCGAGGCGGGCGCCTTCCAGGGCATACACGCTGGGCGGCAGCAGGCGCAAAGCCCGGCTGATTACGTCGTCAGTCAACCGTTGTTGCAGATCGAGGGCCAGCTGCTGAAACTGCGCGCCACTAACTTCGGACAAGGCGCGCTCATCAATGAAACGGGCATTCTGCACCAGGCCTCCGATGTCGTCGTAATGCGGCTTGAAGGTGCGGAACTTACGGGCCCCCCAGCGGCGGGTGAGCACCCACGGAATCAGGCCGTCGTCGAAGCGGTAGAACACCTGGTCGCGGTCTTTGGGAACGGGGCGGTAAAGCGTCCGGTCTGGTTGCTCATACACCGCCCACTGCCACTGCCCCTCGTGCCGGTCCCAGTCGCCGAGCCAGATATCGAGCAGGCGGGCGCGGGCAAAGGCCAGCTGGTCGATCTGGTGGGTGGGCTGTCGGTAGCGGGCCCGCAGCATCTGGTCACTGCCCTTCAGGTCCTGGGCCGGGCCAAAAGCGGGAGTGAGGTTGGCTTTGCCATCGAATTTCTCTTCCAGCATCACCACTTTCCTCTGAAACAAGGCTGAGGAGGTGCCCAGGCCGGTTTCCCCGGCCCGCACATAAAACAGGCGCGGAGTTGTGTGCAGCACCCCGGCCGCTTCGGCCAGCGGCGGCACCACGAACGCCCCGAACGGATTGGCCGCGCTGGTGGCATCGCGCACCAGGTTCAGCAGAAAGGTTTTCTGCATCACCCTGGGCAGGGTTTTGTAGGGGTCTTTGTCGAGGGTGCGCAGAGCATAGTCCCGGCCGTTGGCTTCCGTGACCGTCATGCTGGTACTCTGGAAGCCCCCGCCCATTTTGCCCGGCCGCAGGCCGCCGGGTACTGCCTTCGTCAGGTCCAGTACCGGCAATACCACCGGCGCGGCCCACACGGGACGGTAGTGGCGGCCCAGAAAAAGGTTATGCACGGCCCCGCGCTGGTAATGCCGCCCTACCGTGACGCGGGCACTGTCGGCCGGCACAGTGCCCGCGGCGGCCGGCAGGCGGGCATCGGGCTGAAAAAAATGCTGCCGGGCGCAGCCAGGACCCAGCAGCAGGAGCAGAAGCAGAGGTAAGCGAAAAGTCATTGGGGGCGGAAAAACGCGTCTTGAGTCCTTCAACGCAGCCGGCCCGGAAAAGTGGGCGGCCGGGCTAACCGAACGGGAAGTACAACCGCTGGCCGTCGGTTTGCGCTATAAGGAACCTGTTGAGCCGCCGCTCGTCCTGCCCGTCCGGCAGACGGCTGGGGAGGACCCGGGGCCAGCCCTTGATTCTTCTTCCGGCCCGGCTCCTTCCTGGTCGCCTATTCCCGCTTACGTGCCTTATCCTTCCTTTTTTCCGCGTCTGCCCTGCGGCGTTGGTTTGCTTGCCGGCGGTTTGCTGCTGATGTCATGCTCCGCCCCCGCCGCGCCGGTCGGCCCGTTTCCGGTCATTGGCCCCGATTCGACGGTGCAGGTGGCCGCGGGCCCCCAGTATATGCGTGGGGCCGTGCACCAGTTTTTCTGGGGCAAGCACTACCGCAAGCTCTGGGCCGTGCCGGTGCCGGCGGCAGTGTTCAATCTGCGCACCGCCGTGCCCGGCGGCCTTACGCCCACTGAAGCCGGGGGCAGCTTCCAGACCAAAAACCTGCGCCTCGTCGACCGCAACGGAGTCGAGTACGTGCTGCGCTCCGTGGATAAGGATGCCACCAAGGCCCTGCCCGAAAACCTGCGCGATGGCCCCATCGGCCGGCTGATGAAGGACCAGACCAGCGTCATCAACCCGTACGGGGCGTATATCGTGCCGCGGCTGGCGGCGGCGGCGGGGGTGTTTCATACCAACCCCCGGCTGGTTTACGTCACCGATGACCCGGCTCTGGGAGCCTTCCGCCAGGAGTTTGCCAATGCCTTGTACCTGTTCGAGGAACGGCCCGAGGGCAACCAGAGCGCCGTGCGCAGCTTCGGCCGCTCGGCCCGGGTGGAAAGCTCCCGCAAAGTCTTCACCAACCTGGCCTTCAACCCCCGGTACCGCGTGGATGCCCGCCAGTACCTGCGGGCCCGCCTGTTTGATATGTGGCTCGGCGACTGGAGCCGGCGCGAGGACCAGTGGCGGTGGGCCGGTTTTCCTGGTACCGGCGGCTCGACCATTTACCGCCCCATTCCCCGCGACCGGGACCACGCCTTCTTTAAGTTCGACGACGGCCTGCTGACTCACATCATTGGCTGGGTGAAATCGAACTACCAGAGCTTCCACGAGGAAATCCGGCTCCGCGACGTGGAGGGCCTGAACCGCGCCGCCCGTCCCCTGGACAAGTCGCTGCTGGTTTACCTGACGGCGGCCGACTTCCGGCAGATTGCCGACTCCATGCGGACCAGCTTATCGGACCAGGAAATCAAAGCGTCGCTGACGGTGTGGCCCAAGGCCGTATACGATTTGGCCGGGGCCGAATTCGACCGCAAGCTGCGGGGCCGCCGCGACCAGCTGCCGGCCGTAGCCGCCGAATTCTACGCGCTGCTGGCCCGCGAAATCGAAATCCCCGGCACCGACCAGCCCGAGCGGTTTATTCTGGAGCCGGTAGGCGACGGGCAGGTGCGGGTGCAGGTGCTGAGCATCCACGCCGGCCGCCCCGACAGTCTGCTCAACCAGCGCACCTTCAGCCCTACCCAAACGCGGTCCATCAAGCTCTTCGGCCTCGGCGGCAACGACGTGTTCGAGCTGCGCGGCCTGCCCGACCACCGGTTTGAAATCGGGATTTATGACGGCGCCGGCCAGGATATCGTGGAGCAGAAGCCGCTGACCACTCCGGCCAATCAGCCCACCAGCGTGATGGTGTACGACAGTGGCGACGGCAACACGGTGAAGATTACGAAGCCCGTCAAAACCCGGGCCTACGTGCCTGCCGCCACCGAATTCGACGCCGCGGGCTGGCTGCTGCGGCACCGGCTTTTTTAGGCCCGCCGCAAAAGTTGCCGGTGAATGAGTATCTAGGCCCGTCCCGCCGAACCAACCCGGCCGGGCCCGAAGCCCATGCAACTTTCCAAACAGACCGACCCGCACGACGGCAGCAGCTGTGAGCTGGTTTTTGATGAAGCCAATAGCTGGATCCACGCCATCTGGCGGGGTTACGTCGACCCACAGGAAGCGTACCGCGGCGCGGCCGGTTTTTTGGCCGCAATGCAGACCCTGCGCTGTCCGTATCTGCTCAACGACAACAGCCAGGTACAGGGGCCGTGGTTCGATTCGGTGGAGTGGTTACGACTGGTGTGGGGCCCCCGGGCCGCGCAATTGGGCCTGCGCTATATTGCCCACGTTATGTCGCCGCCACAGCTGGGTGAGGCTACGCTGGGCCAGCAGTATTTCGGAAAAGACCTGCAGTTGCAACTCTTCGACGACGTAGCTTCGGCGGAGGAATGGCTGCGGAGCCGGCGGGCCAACGAGCCCCGCACCACCGCTGCCGACTCGCTGGAATAACCAATTCAGACGCCGTGCAGCCAGTGGGTAGCCAGCGACTGTTCTTCGAAAAAACGTAGCGTCACGGGATATGCACTCAGGTGCTGCACGATTTGCGCCGCATTCGAGTGAGCAATCAGGTCATAATCTTTCACGATGGCGCAGTGCCGGAGCCCCACTTCCACTACGGCCCGGGGCACCCATTCTTCCGTGAGCCACCGCTGGTCGGGAAGGAGCAGGGGGGAGAGCAGCTGATGGTCGGAAAGTATCTTGGTAAAGCCCGCCGTGCTCAGCAGCCGCAGCACCTGTTCTGCCACTGCCCGCAGGGCCGGGCTGTGCACCGGGACGGGGTTCCAGTCGATGTGGGCATACCCATCAGCATTTTCCAGCACACTGGCCAGCTCGTTGTGAAAATACAGCGACGCATTGGTCGGATAAAGAAGGTAGGCCATAACCAGTGGCGGGGGAAGAGCAGCAGAAGAAAAGCCGAAAGCAACAGGTCAGGAAGAGCAGACCCCAGTATACAACATCCCCGGGAGCTTTTGGTGTAGTTTGCCGTCGCCCGGAATTTTATTTGAGCCGCCCCAATATACCCCGGGCAGCAGCAGCGGCAACCAACGGCAAAAAAGCCCCGGCCAGGAAATGCTGACCGGGGCAATACCAAACGCAGCAGGTAAGGAACCTACTGGAAGACCTTCACCTTGTCCTTGTGCTTGGTGCGCAGGTAGCCGCGGATGATCTGCTGCACGTCCTTATTGTCGTGGTAGCGGGTGATGACGTCGGTGAAGTCCCGAAGCTTGCGGGCCGCGAAGGTTTCGTCCACGTAGCCAAAGCCCAGGTAGCGGCCGTTTTCGACCACCACCACCGTTTTCTCATCGGCCCGCCGGCCCTGGCCCACGATGACGAAGGAGCCGTGTTCGTAAGTGAAGCTTTCTACCGCTTCCTCCACCCGCAGGTTGTACTCCTGCGGCGGCTCCAGGCCCAGGCAGGCCCCCTTGCAGCGGTGCACCTGGTAGTCGAAGCAGGAGCCCGGGGTTTTGTACAGGTCGCAGAGCTTCTGGCAGAGGTTGAACTTGGAAACCTTGTGGAACAGAAAGCCCTTGGCCTTGAACTGGTTGCCCAGCGCGATGAGCGGGTGCGACTCGGCGTGGTCGTCGGCCTTGCCGTAGTAGAGATGCTTGTAGCCGTTCTCGTCGGTGCGCAGGAAGATGCCCGCCGGAAACACCGACCGGCGCTGGGCCCGGTTGTAGAGCGGCTTCAGGCGCTTAATCTCGTGCGACTCGTAAAGCAGCGCCACCAGCTCCGAGCCCGTCAGCTCCCAGGTGATGTCGGAGATGCTGTTCTTGAACTCCAGGCTCTTGCGCGACTTGTAGTCGACGGCGAAGTGCTGCTGAATCCGCTTGTAGATGTTGATGCTCTTGCCTACGTAGATGACCTCGCCGGCTTCGTTGTGGAAGTAATACACGCCGGCTTCCTGGGGCAGGGAGGCTACTTTTTCGGGCGTGATGTTAGGCGGGAGCAGGGCGGTTTTGATGGCTTCCTGCACCGCCGTCACTCGCCGGGGGCTGGGCTGCCTGGCGGGCTGGCGGCCCGCCGGGGCCACGGCATCCACGGCCGCCAGCGTCTCGGCCGTGCTGATGGCGGAATCTTTCAGCACCTCGTCCTGCTGGGTTATTTTCAGCAGCCGGTCAAACAGGATGGCCGTGGCGGCGGCGTCGCCGGCGGCGCGGTGTCGGCCCTCCAGCGGAATACCGATGTTCTGGCAGAGCTTGCCCAGGCTGTAGCTGGGCTGGCCCGGCATCAGCGAGCGGCTCAGGCGCACCGTACACAGCGTTTTGCGCGAGTAGTTGAAGCCCAGGTCGGCGAATTCCTTCTTCAGAAACGAATAGTCGAAGCGCACGTTGTGGGCCACGAACACGCAGCCCTCGGTCATCTCCACGATTTTGCGGGCCACTTCGTGGAACTTGGGCGCGTCGCGCACCATGTCGTTGGTGATGCCCGTGAGCTGGCTGATAAAGGTCGGGATGGGCCGGCCGGGATTGAGCAGCGTGTCGAACTGGTCCACGACTTTCTCGCCGTCGTGGATAAAAATGGCGACTTCCGTGATGCGGTCCTGGGTGGGCTGCCCGCCGGTAGTTTCAAGGTCGATGATGGCGTACAAAAGCGGAGCTAAAACGGGTCAGGAACTGGCTGATAGAATGGGTAACAAAGATACACCCCTGGAAGGTTGTGAGGTTGATGTGCTGATCTGCCGATTTTTTGATGTGCTGATGATTTGTCATTGCGAGGCGTCAGCCGAAGCAATCCGTCCTGTGAAAAGTAAGGAACCCTGTTGGTCCAGAAAGCCCTTACGTTCGCAAACGTAAGGGCTTTCTGCTGAAACAAAGTTTAGCTTATTGTCCGGGACGGATTGCTTTGCTTCGCTCGCAATGACAAGCTGTTTTCCTCACAGCGGCTGGGTGCGGCGGGCGGTGAACTTGTTTTTGATCAGTTGAATTTCGCCCTGCTGCCGCCGCAGCAGCTCGCAGGCCCCGGCCGCCAGCTCCTCCGACTGCAACGCCAGATCATAGCTGAGCAGAGCGGCCACGTCGCCGTTTTCGCACTCGTGCAGGATGGTTTTGTCATCTCGGTCAACGAGCGTCGACTTAAGGCTGATCCAGCCCCGGTGCATGGCGGCGGCGGCATCGGTCAGGGCGCCTTCCACGGTGCTTTCCTGGCTGGGCGGCTCCACGCCGAACCGGATGGCCTGCTCTTCCAGTTCGGCGGCAAACCGGGCGCGCTGCTGGCTGTAGCGCGTCAGCTCCACCTTCAGATCGGGGTGGTCCACGGCCTCCGCGGCTTCCTGGTAGCCTTTCACGGCCGCCTTGTTGATGACGACGAGGTCGTTGTAGATGCGGGCGGTTTCGCCGGTAATGAGCGCCATGGGGAGGAGCAGCTAGGAGGGAGAGAACAGGAGCGGAAGGTAGCCAATCGCTTTGGGACTACGAATGCTCGCCGGGGTTGCGACGGCTTTGCTGTTGCAACGGGCTGGGAACAACAAAAAAGGCGTCCTGCCAGAAGCAGGACGCCTTTTACCAGGGAATCTAAGGTAGGGTTAGTGCGTCTGGCCTTTCATGGCCGTCATTTTGTTTTTAGCCGCCAGAATTTCGGCGTGCTGCTTCTGCACCAGCGCCTGGGCTTCGGCCGGCAGTCCTTCGGCCTTCAAAGCCGTTTCGTAGGTCTGCAGGGCGACCGCGTCGCCGGTTTCGCACTCGCCCAGAATGGCGTTGTCATCCTGGCCCGTGATGGCCGACTTGATGTTGATCCAGCCCCGGTGCACGGTGGCGGCGGCATCCATCGCGGCTCCTTCGACGGTGCCTTCGTTACGGGTGTTTACCCCCATCTGCTGAGCGTGCCGCTCCAGCTCGGAGGCAAACTGGGCGCGCTGCTGGCTGAAATGACTCAGCTCGGATTTCAGCTGGGGGTTGCTGACGCCTTCGGCCGCTTCCTGATAGCCTTTGACGGCCGTTTTGTTGATTTCGACCAGGTCATTGAAAACGCGGGCGGTGTTATCGGTGATGGCAGCCATGGAAAGAAGAATTAAGTGGGAATGAAGGAATAAACCAGATTCGGCTGCCGCAGCAGCCTGCCCCTTATACTGGCTGGCGCGGCGCGGGGTTAGCTTTAAAAGGTTAAAAAATTAGGGCTTATGTGCTACTCGGCCTTGGCAAAAAGTCCCGCCGGACGAATCCGACGGGACTTTCTAAAAGGTCAGGCTTTTGACAGTGGCTCAGGCGAATGAACTCCTGCTTTACCGCCGAGGTAACCAATAAGGTTGGTCGTAAATTACTATTGGTGCAACCTCAGATGAGCCTTTGGGTACTGTCAGGAAAGCTGTTTAGGAAGTCGGTTTTTCTAAGCGTTTGTCATCCTGAGCGCAGCGCAGGACCTTACCACGCCGGGTAGTTCATCGAGCGGGTACCGTTCAGCCGGGATAAGGTCCTGCGCTCTGCTCAGGATGACAGACTGCTTGACTTTCTAAACCGCTCCAACACATCCAGCCTTTGCTATTCAGCTTGTTGCCATGAAAAATTATCCCTTTTTCCTTGTTTTCGTCGTGCTGTTAGGCCTTTCTCTGCCGGCTCCCGCCCAAACAGCGCCAGCACCTGAGGGCAAATCTCAACCGGCAAAACGGTCGGGTAAGCCAACTGCCAAGCACGGAAGTAAAACCACGGCGTCCAACGGCTCTTACACTATCAAGGACACCGCCGCATTCAACCGAAGGTTCCGTCGGTCCAGCCGTCCCACGTCGCTGCCGGTACCAGTACCTGCCCGGCCGATCAAGTAGAATGTGGGTTGCGGAAGCATATCCAGTAGCGCATTGCCGGCGTCAGGCTTTGCCCAGGGCGCGCAGCCATAGTCGTCGGACGAAGCCGGGGTGGCGGGTTTCGGGCATCTTGGTGGAGTCTTCGCCCTCGGCCGTATCGCCGAGCAGGAAGCCCCAGGGCTCGGTGGCTTTGCTGGCGTCGAGTACCACCTTGAGCACCGCTACCAGCGGAATGCTCAGAATCATGCCCGGCGTACCCCACAGCTCGGCCCCCAGCACCAGGGCCAGAATGGCGGCCATGGGGTTGATGCTCACCTGCGAGCCGGTAATCATGGGCGTGATGAAATTGCCTTCCAGAAACTGCACCACCATAAATACGCCCACCACGGCCGCCGCCCGCAGCGGGGAGCCGGTTTCGACCAGCGTAATAATGGCCGGTACCAGGGCCCCGATCATGATGCCGATGTAGGGAATCACGGCCAGCACCGAGGCGAAGATGGCAAAGAACACCGCGAACTTCACGCCCAGCGCCAGCAGCCCGATGCCATTGAGCACGGCCACAATCATAATCACCTTCAGCAGGCCCGAAATGTAGGCCTGCACCACGGTCTGAATGTTGTCCACGGTGTGCAGCACAGTGGTGCGCTTGTCGGGGGCCACGAAGCGGAACATGAACTGCCGCAGATGGTCGCGGTAGAGCAGCAGACAGAAGATGTAGATGGGCACCTGAATCAGGTTGCTGATGACGGCCGACGTCATGTTCAGGGTGGTGCCCAGGTAGCCGCCGCCCGATTTTTTCAGGGAGCTCAGCGTCGAGTCTTTCAGCTCTTTTTCACTCATGGGCTCGATGCCGAAGCGGCGGGCGGCCCACTCCTGACCGTCGTGGAAAAACTGGAGTAGCTTATCCTGGAGCTTGGGTAGTTCGTTGCGGAACTGGCCCAGCTGGGAGCCAAAGCCGTAGACGATGCCCGCAAACAGGGCTGTCAGCAGCAGCAGACACAGAATAATGGCCCACACCCGGCCCAGGCCCCGCTTCTCAAACCAGCGGCACACCGGCAGCAGCAGCAGCGCGAACAGCACTGAGAACAGCAGCGGCAGCAGCACGTCGTCGAGCTTGTTGAGCACGAATACCAGCAAGGACAGGCCAATGAGCAGGAAAGTGTAGTGGATCACCGGCGGCAGCCTGGCCTCAGTAGGCGGGGTGGGGTGATGCGGACCATTGAGAGAGTTTGGTCTGGGGAGCATGAGCTAAAAAAATTAGGAAATCAGGAGAACGGAAAAGCGGGAGAAACCCGGTATATTTGGCTTGGTGCGCGGATCCAGGCTTTTTGCACCCGGGTTGTGCTAATCAGATTCGCCAAAGCGGCGAGTTGGGTGCCGGGCTGTTTCCGGGGCTGTACCCGTGCCCCGCCTTACGAACGAGTACGGGAAATAGCCGAAATTCTGCGTTATTTTACCTCAAATTTAGCTTCCGCTTTCCATGTCCGAACCAGAACTGCCCGCCGCTCCCCACGCCTACACCGAAGACTCCATTCGCTCGCTCGACTGGCGGGAGCACATCCGCCTGCGGCCGGGCATGTACATCGGCAAGCTCGGCGACGGCTCGGCCTACGACGACGGCATCTACGTGCTGGTGAAGGAGGTTATCGACAACTCCATCGACGAGCACGTGATGGGCTACGGCCGCACCATCGACATCAAGATATCGGACCAGCGGGTGCAGGTGCGCGACTACGGCCGCGGCATTCCGCTGGGCAAGGTGGTCGACGTGGTCAGCAAGATCAACACCGGCGGCAAGTACGACTCCAAGGTGTTCCAGAAATCGGTGGGCCTGAACGGCGTGGGCACCAAGGCCGTGAATGCGCTCAGCAACTACTTCCTGGTGCAGAGCGTGCGCGAGGGTGTGATGAAGTCGGCCGAGTTCAGCCAGGGCCAGCTGGTGCAGGACCCCCAGCCCACCAAAAGCTCCCAGCGCAACGGTACGCTGATGGTGTTTCAGCCCGACGACACGATTTTCAAGAACTACCGCTTCATCCCGGAGTACCTCGAAAACCAGATCTGGAACTACGTCTACCTCAACGCGGGGCTGACCATCAACTTCAACGGCCAGAAGTACTACTCCGAAAACGGCCTGCTCGACCTGCTTTCCCGCAAGGCCGACGCCGAGAGCCTGCGCTACCCCATCATCCACCTCAAGGCCCCCGACGTGGAGCTGGCCCTGACCCACGGCAACGACTACGGCGAGGAGTACTACTCGTTCGTCAACGGGCAGTACACCACCCAGGGCGGCACCCACCTGGCAGCCTTCCGCGAGGCGGTGGTGAAAACCGTGCGCGAGTTTTATAAGAAGGAATACGACGCCACCGACATCCGCGGCTCCATCATTGCCGCCATTTCGGTGCGGGTACAGGAGCCCGTATTCGAGAGCCAGACCAAAACCAAGCTCGGCTCCCTCAACATGGGCGAGGACGGCCCTACGGTGCGCGGCTTCGTGCTCGACTTCGTGAAGGAGCACCTCGACAACTACCTGCACAAGAACCCGGCGGTGGCCGAGGCGCTCAAAAAGCGCATCGAGCAGAGTGAGCGGGAGCGGAAGGATATGGCGGGGGTGAAGAAGCTGGCCAACCAGCGCGCCAAGAAAGCCAACCTCCACAACCGTAAGCTGCGTGACTGCCGCTTCCACCTCGGCGAAGGTAAGCAGGACGCCGAAGCCCTGACCACACTCTTCATCACCGAGGGCGACTCCGCGTCGGGCTCCATCACCAAAAGCCGCAATGTGGAGACGGAGGCCGTGTTCAGTTTGCGCGGCAAGCCGCTGAACTGCTTCGGGCTGAAGAAGAAAATCGTGTACGAGAACGAGGAGCTAAACCTGCTCCAGCACGCCCTCAACATTGAGGAAGGCATTGAGGGGCTGCGCTACAACCGCGTGGTTATTGCCACCGACGCCGACGTGGACGGGATGCACATCCGGTTGCTGCTGCTCACCTTCTTCCTGCAGTTCTTCCCCGACTTGGTCCGTAACAACCACGTCTTCATCCTGGAAACGCCCCTGTTTCGGGTCCGCAACAAGAAAACCACCATCTACTGCTACAACGAGGCGGAAAAGCAGGCCGCCATGCGCCAGCTGGGCCGCAACCCCGAAATCACCCGCTTCAAGGGTCTGGGGGAAATCAGCCCCGACGAGTTCGGCAAGTTCATCGGCGACAACATCAAGCTCGAGCCCGTGATTCTGCAGTCCGACCGCAGCATCCAGCAGGTGCTCACCTACTACATGGGCAAGAACACGCCCGCCCGCCAGGAATTCATCATCGACAACCTGCGCCAGGAGAAGGACCTGGTGATTTCCGACGTGCTGCCGGTGAGTGAGGTGGCCGAGGAAGATATGGCGTTTGCGTAGAGCAATTTCAGTCAGTTAGCAAAAAGCCTCAACGAAATCCGCCAGCCATGAATAACCCGCCTTTTCGCTCCGATATCGTAGTGTATTCTCCGGATAGAAAACCTAAGCTTCTGGTAGATGTGAAGGTGCGTCCATCCAAGCCGGTAGATGAGCAGCATATAGAGTGGCCGGCTGAAATTCGTAGGCAGCACGGCTATTTTGACTGTTATTTTCTGTTAGTGACACCGGAGCGCATGCTGCTGTTTGCGCCCGGCGACCCTGAGCTGGGAACCCAAATAGTGGGCGCGGATTCCACCGCCGTACTACAGCGGCAACTGGATACCACCCGCTTCCCTTTGCGACAATTGGATGAGCAGCAGCTCGTCTCGGCCGTCTACTCCTGGCTGATGTTCAGTCAGTTTAAAACGGCGGACGAGTTGCTGGCCGATCCAGCGCAGCAATGGTTGGTAACCTCCGGGCTGCACGCCACTATTTTTCATGGTGACATTCAACAGGAGGCTGCTTAGATGAATGTGTTTGTGGAGTCCAACTTCGTGCTGGAGCTGGCCTTTGTGCAGCAGGAACACTCGGCGTGCGAAAAACTGTTACTTGCGGCAGAAACAGGTCAAATTCACCTTTTTTTGCCGGTGTATAGTTTGCCGGAAGTTTTTCAAACGCTTGGCAGCCGCCGCACAGAGCGAGCCGAGGTAGAGCGATTTGTGCGCCAGGAAATCAAGCTGCACCTGCGGGAGGTAGGTGTCGTAACTGCGGATATGGAAAGTCTGGGTACTTTGCTGCGGGATTTGCTGCTTGCCCGCACGGAAGTTCAGACCGCTAACCTGTTTGCCGTGACGGCAAAGTTAGCCCGCATTGCCCGGCTACTTCCCCTCACCACGGAAGTAGTGGAGGGCGCTCAGCAAGCGCAGCTACGCCATTCCCTTACGCCACAGGACGCGCTGGTTTTTGCTTCCGTTTATGCCGGCATACCGGACAACGAGGTTGCCGAAAATATCTTCGTTTCCCGGAATGAGGCGGATTTTAAAAAACCTGAGCTGCTACTGGAGTTGCGCTCAAAGCAGTGCGATTATCTGAGCAGCTTCGAAGCGGTTGTTGGCAGATTAAGGTTTTAATAAAACAGTCCTCCGATAGGTTGCCGGAGAGAGGTACAAGAACTTTAACCGTGGCGCCCGCCACACCCCACTGTGTCAGAAGAGAAGAACCCCCACGACCTGAGCCCGGAAGAGCAACCCAACCTGTTTGGCGCCGGCGACTCCATTGAGTTCGGGTCCGCTTCGGCTGAGCCCGAAGCTGCGGCTGCCCGGCCCGAAGCCCCGGAAAGCGAGGAGTACGCCGCCCCGGACGCCTCCAAGCTGTTGCTTTCCGAATCATCGGACGACGTGGAGGCCGTGACGGAAGCCACGCCCGTGACCGAGGAAACCGAGGAGGAGCCCAAGTTTGCCCCCGGCGAAACCATTCACGACGTGGCCACCGTGGCCGGCATGTACCAGAACTGGTTTCTGGACTACGCCTCCTACGTGATTCTGGAGCGGGCCGTGCCCGCCATCGAAGACGGCCTGAAACCCGTGCAGCGCCGTATTCTGCACGCCATGAAGGAGATGGACGACGGCCGCTTCAACAAGGTGGCCAACGTCATCGGTCAGACCATGCAGTACCACCCCCACGGCGACGCCAGCATCGGCGACGCAATGGTGAACCTGGGGCAGAAGGATCTGCTCATCGAAACCCAGGGCAACTGGGGCGACATCCGCACCGGCGACGGCGCGGCCGCCCCGCGCTACATCGAAGCGCGGCTGAGCAAGTTTGCCCTCGATGTGGTATTCAACCCCGACATCACCGCCTGGCAGATGAGCTACGACGGCCGCAAGCGCGAGCCGACCACGCTGCCCGTCAAGTTTCCGCTGCTGCTGGCCCAGGGCGTAGAGGGCATTGCCGTGGGCCTGAGCACGAAGATCATGCCCCACAACTTCCGCGAGCTGTGCAAGGCCAGTATCGACGTGCTTCGGGGCCGGGAAATCCAGCTGTTTCCCGACTTCAGCACCGGCGGCCTCTGCGACGTCACCAACTACAACAGCGGGCAGCGCGGGGCCAAAATCCGCCTGCGGGCCACCATCGAGAAGGCCGACAAGACCATGCTCGTCATCCGCGACATTCCCTACGGCACCACCACCACGGCGCTGATGGAAAGCATCGTGAAAGCCTCGGAAGCCAATAAAATCAAGATTAAAAAGGTGGTCGACAATACGGCCGCCACCGTGGAAATCCAGGTTCACCTGCCCACGGGCGTGAGTCCCGACCTCACGATGGACGCGCTGTACGCCTTCACGGACTGCGAAATCTCGATTTCGCCGAACACCTGCGTCATCATCGAGGATAAGCCGCGCTTCGTGGGCGTGGAGGATATGCTGAAGCTGAGCACCGGCAAAACGGTGCGCCTGCTGGAGCGGGAGCTGGAAATCCGCCAGGATGAGCTGCACGAAAAGTGGCACTCGGCCTCGCTGGAAAAGATTTTCATCGAAAACCGCATCTACCGCAAAATCGAGGAGTGCGAAACCTGGGCCGACATTCTCGAAACCATCGAGAAGGGGCTGGGCAAGTTCGTGCGCGTTGATGGGCAAAAGGCGAAGGCCGACGACCAGCGCATCGTGCTGCGCCGCGCCATCACCGAGGACGACCTCACGCGGCTGACCGAAATCCGCATCAAGCGCATCAGCAAGTTCGACGGCTTCAAGGCCGACGAGTACATTCAGAAGCTCGAAGCCGAGCTGGCCGAGGTCGCCGACCACCTGGCCAACCTCACCCGCTACGCCATTCACTACTTCGAGAATCTGCTGAAAAAGTACGGCGTGAACCGGGAGCGCAAAACCCAGCTCCGCACCTTCGACGTGGTAACGGCCCAGAAGGTGGCCGTGGCCAATCAGAAGCTTTACGTGAACCGCCAGGATGGCTTCGCGGGCTACGGCCTCAAAAAGGACGAGTTCATCTGCGACTGCTCCGACCTCGACGACATCATCGCCATCCGCCGCGACGGCTCCTTTACGGTAGTGCGCATTTCGGAAAAGACCTTCGTGGGCAAGGATATCCTGCACGTGGGCGTCTACAACAAGAACGACGACCGGCTGGTGTACAACATGATGTACCAGGACGGCCCCTCGGGCGTGGCCTACGCCAAGCGCTTCCTCGTCACGGGCATCACCCGCGACAAAGTATATGACCTGACCAAGGGCGGCAAGAGCTCCAAAGTGCTCTACCTGACGGCTAATCCTAACTCGGAGTCGGAGCTGGTGAGCGTGCAGCTCACCGACAAGGCCCCGGCCCGGGTGAAGCAGTTCGACTTCGACTTTGCCGAGCTGGCCATCAAGGGCAAGGGCTCGATGGGCAATATCGTGACCAAGCAGCCGATCAAGAAAATCACCCAGAAAAGCCTCGGCGACTCCACCCTGGGCGGCCGGGAAGTGTTCTTCGATGCCGTGGTGGGCCGCCTCAACACCGCCGGCCACGGCCGCTACCTGGGCACCTTCGATACCGACAACACGGTGCTGGTGGTGTATAAGGACGGCAGCTACGAGCTGCTCGCGCCCGATCCGGCCATCCATTTCGACGTGCCCAACATCGTGCTGCTGCGCAAAAATGACGCGGAGGCAGTAGTTTCGACGGTGTATATGGAAGGCGAAAACAAGACCCACTTCGTCAAGCGCTTCCACATCGAAACCACCACCATCGGCAAGCGCTTCACGTTCATCTCCGAAACCAAAGGCTCCAAAATGCTGGTCGTGACGGCCAACGCCGAGCCGCAGGTGGAAGTAAAGCTCCAGCGCGACAAGAAGGCCGATAAGGAAACCGAGAAGCTGCTGCTGGCCGAGTTCATCGACGTGAAAGGCTGGAAGGCCATGGGCAACAAGCTCAACTACTTCCGCATTCACGCCGTGAACCTGCTCACCGACGAAGGTCCCGAGCCCCAGCGGCGCGAGGTAGCCCGCAGGAAAGGCCCCGCTACCATTCCGCGCCCGGCGGCCGCCGCGGCGGAAGAAACCGGCCCGCTGCCCGAGCTGACCGGCCCGGTGGAAGTAACCAGCGAGGATGTGGAACGGGCCCAGGCGGTGCTGCGCCGACCAAAGGCCCAGCTGGGATTATTCTAAATTAAAGAGCCCTGGGGGATTCACCAGGGCTCTTTTAGTGTTGTTGCGGGCGAAGACGTGGTTTTCGGGGCCTCAGCACGCTGCGCACCTCGGCGGAAGCTATGTGTTCCTGGGCGGGAAATGCCACCAGTATTTTTACGGCCGCGGCCCAATCTATCCAAGCGCTAACTTTGCCGTCAATCTTTCCCTTTGCGTTGCGTCCAATCTGGAAGCTGGGGCCCTGCTTGCTGCTCAGCATACTGCCCGTAGCGGTCCAGGCCGGCAACGCAGCCGTCGTTGCCGGCTGCTACGTTACGGTCTTCGACATCGGCAAGCTGCTGGCCGAGGCTGAGGCGCTTCAGAAGCAGTACAAGGATTCGGAAGCGCTGGCTAAGTACGAGCAGATCCTGGGCCAGGTACCCGGCCATTACGAGGCGCTCTGGAATGCGGCGGTGCTGAGCGTCCGGATCGGGGCCCGCTACACCGACGAAACCCGCAAAGCCGCCTACTTCGCCGCCGCCCGGCTGTACTCTACGCGGGCGTTGGTGGTGAAGCCGGAAGGAGCGGAGGGCAACTATGCCGAGGCCCTGGTGTTGGCGAACCAGGCCACGCTGCTCAGTGCCCGCGGCCGGCTCATCGCCTACAGGGAAATGCGGGAGTACGTATTCAAAGCCACTGAAAAAGCCCCGAAGTGGGCCGATGCCTGGCAGCTGCTGGGCCGCTGGCACTACCGCGTCGACCATTACAACCCTCTGGAGCGGGCGTTCAGTAAATTGGTGCTGGGTGGTATGCCCAACGGGGCCAGCACCCGGCGCGCGCTGGTTGCCCTGGCCACCGCCCACGAGTTGGACCCCAAGCGCATCCAGTTCTGCTACGACCTGGCCCGGGTGCGGCTCAACCAGGGCCAGCGCAGCCAGGCTGTTGCCGTGTTGCAGGAGGCGGTCCAGCTGACGCCCGTAACGAGCGAGGAATTGGAAATGAGCCGCCGCTGCCGAAGCCTGCTCATGCAGCTCAACCGGCAAATGCTCCGGCAGCTGCACCGTAAGATCAAGGCCACCTAGCGGATGAAGGTAACCCGGCCGCTCTCCCGCGATACGCTCAGCAGGTGTTTTACTGGTCTGCGCCAGCCTTCTTTCCGGTAAATAACTGGTGCTGCCGGCCGCCCGCCGTCTACCTGCTTCCGTCGCGTATCTTTACGCCCTCTTCCAGTCCCTGCTTTCGTGAAGCTTCCATCCTCCCTTCTGCTGCTGCCCCTCTCCGCTGCCTTCTTCACGGGCTGCGACCGTACGCCGGCTGAGCAGACTGCGCGGATGGTAAACCTGCAGACGGTGCAGAGCGGACCCCGGATTCAGGCCCGCGAACTTGATGGGGCCATCCGTCGTCAACCCGGTAACGCGGCCTTGTATGCCCGCCGGGCGGTTTTTCGCCTCGATGCCGGCCAAACGGGCGCCGCGCTGCAGGACATCAATCAGGCCATTGAGTTAGACGATGCCCCCGGGGAGTATTACTTCACCAAGGCCCGGGCCCTGCGCAGTCAGGGCCGGCTGCAGGCTACGCTGGCCGCGGCCCGGGAGGCCTCCAAACAAGGCTTTTCCTCGCCCGACCTGAACCTGCTGGTGGGCGAAACCAACCTCGCCGCGCATAATTACGAAGCGGCCCTCGACCACCTCGACCGCACTTTACTGCAGGAGCCGGATCATGCCGCGGCCCTGTTCTATAAGGGCCTTGCTTACCTCTCCGTGGCTGATACCGGGCAGGCGCTGGACTACCTGCGGGCCAGCCTGGCCCGCGACCCGCGTCAGCCCGAAACCCTGCATCAGCTGGCCTTTCTCTCCAACGCCTACCGCCTGCCCGCCAACGCGGCCACCTACGCGGCCCGCGGTCTGAAGCTGGCCCCCGGCTACGGCCCGCTCTGGTACGACCATGGCCGCCAGTTCGAGCTCCAGAACCAGCCCGACAGTGCCCTGCGCTACTACCGCCGGGCCGCCCAACTCGACACCACCCTGTACCGTGCCGACTACCGCCTGGCGCTGAGTGAGTACAAGCTGCGCCATTATGCCGCCGCGCTGCCCCATTTGCAACGGGCCCTGCGCCGTGCCCCCCGGCTGCCTAATGCCCGGCAGATGCTGGCCGAGAGTTATGAGGCCCTTGGTCGTTACCCCGCCGCTGCCGCCCAGTACCGGGTGCTCGTAACGGAGCAGCCCGGCAACAAGCGCTGGACCTACAAAGCCTGGAAAATCGGAAACCGCGCCCGGGGTGTTTTTACCGACACCATCCGGCGGGCTGCTACTGCTCCCGTGGAACCCATTTCGGCGTCCCGGCCGTCGTTATAGGCTTTTATCCTCGTAGCGAAGTAGGGTGCGGGGCTTGCCCCCGCCCGTCGTTGAACGAGCTCCTGGTGATTCGTTCAACGACGGGCGGGGGCAAGCCCCGCACCCTACGCCGTTTTTGTCTTCCCCTTCGCCACGAGGATAACTCAAGCCAGACCGACAGGCTGGGGTTCCGCCGAAGCGGGACGGACCAGAGGAGCCGCGCCGTCCTCAGGGCGGCCATTTTATCCGCCCGGCATTACCCCATTCTTTACTTTAACTTCTAACTTGCGGCTTCACGCTGTTTGTATAGCTTCTTTTCCCCCTTTTCAACATGATTGACATTACGCTCCCCGACGGTTCCGTGCGCCAGTTTGTAGATGGCGCCACGGGCTACGACGTCGCCGCCAGTATCAGTGAAGGCCTCGCCCGCAACGCCCTCGGCGTCCGCGTCAACGGTGAAGTGCGCGACCTGCACCGGCCCCTCGACCAAAGTGCCAAGCTCGAAATCCTGACCTGGAACGACGAGGACGGCAAGTCGACCTTCTGGCATTCCTCCGCTCACCTGCTGGCGGAGGCGCTCGAAGCGCTGTACCCCGGCGTAAAGCTGGGAATCGGGCCGAGCATCGAAAACGGCTTCTACTACGACATCGACCTGGGTGAAGGCCGCACGATTTCCTCCGAGGACTTCCCCGAAATCGAGAAGAAGATCTTGGAGCTGGCCAAGAAGAAAAGCCCCTACGAGCGCCGCGCCGTGAGCAAGGCCGACGCTATTGCCTACTTCACCGAGAAGGCCGACCCCTACAAGCTGGATCTGCTGGAGCGCCTCGACGACGGCACCATCACCTTCTACACCCAGGGTGATTTCACCGACCTGTGCCGCGGCCCCCACATTCCCGATACTTCGCCTATCAAGGCCGTGAAGCTGCTCAACGTGGCCGGCGCCTATTGGCGCGGCGACGAAAAGAACAAGCAGCTCACCCGCATCTACGGCATCACCTTCCCTAAAGCCAAGGAGCTTACCGAATACCTCGAAAAGCTGGAGGAAGCCAAGCGCCGCGACCATCGCAAGCTGGGCAAGGAGCTGAAGCTGTTCGCGTTTTCGGATAAGGTAGGAGCGGGGCTGCCCCTGTGGCTGCCCAAAGGCACTGCCCTGCGCGAAAAGCTGGAGCAGTTCCTGCGTCGGGCCCAGATGAAGGCCGGCTACCTGCCCGTCGTGACCCCGCACATCGGCTCCAAGGAGCTCTACGTGACCTCGGGCCACTACGAGAAGTACGGGGCCGACTCGTTCCAGCCCATCAAGACGCCTAACCCCGGCGAGGAATTCTTCCTCAAGCCGATGAACTGCCCCCACCACTGCGAGATCTACAAAACCGAGCCCCGCTCGTACCGCGACCTGCCGGTGCGTCTGGCGGAGTTCGGCACGGTGTACCGCTACGAGCAAAGCGGCGAGCTGCACGGCCTGACCCGCGTCCGCGGCTTCACCCAGGACGACGCCCACATCTTCTGCCGCCCCGATCAGGTGAAGGAGGAGTTTCTGAAGGTTATTGACATTGTGCTCTACGTGCTCAAAGCCCTGGATTTCCCCGACTTCACGGCCCAGATCAGCCTGCGCGACCCGGAGAACAAGACCAAGTACATCGGCTCGGACGAAAACTGGGCCCGCGCCGAAAGCGCCATTCAGGAGGCTACCGCCGAGAAAGGCCTGACTACCGTGACCGTACTGGGCGAGGCGGCCTTCTACGGCCCCAAGCTCGACTTCATGGTGCGCGACGCCCTGGGCCGCCGGTGGCAGCTCGGTACCATTCAGGTCGACTACAACCTGCCCGAGCGCTTCGACCTGGAATACGTGGCCTCCGACAACTCGCGTCAGCGCCCGGTGATGATTCACCGCGCTCCGTTTGGCTCGCTGGAGCGCTTCGTGGCCGTGCTCATCGAGCACTGCGGCGGCAACTTCCCGCTCTGGCTTTCGCCCGAGCAGTTCGCCGTATTGCCCATCTCGGAGAAGTATCAGGACTACGCCCAGCAGGTGTACGACCGCCTGATACAGGCCGAGCTGCGGGGCACCCTGGACAGCCGCGACGAGAAAATCGGTCGTAAAATCCGTGACGCCGAAATCTCCAAGATTCCCTACATGCTCATCGTGGGCGAAAAGGAACAGGAAAACGGTATCGTCTCGGTGCGCAAGCACGGGGAGGGCGACTTAGGCTCCATGCCCATCGATGCCTTCATCAAAAGCTTCCAGGCTCAGGTAGCGGAGCTGATGGACGGGAAAGCATAAGCTGTCGTTGCGAGGAATGAAGCGATCCGTCCTCTGAACGGAGCCCCGCTCTTTTTTCGAGAAGGCCCCGACGGACACTCCCGCCTTGTCATTCCCCAAATCTTGAGCGGGCTTGCCCGGATATATTTCACGCAGGGTTCCGCTGAGGTAAAGCGCAGGGTCTCGCAGTGCCATTCAGTAAAAATACGGCGGAACCCTGCGCTTTACCTCTGCGAGACCCTGCGTGAAAGCTTCCTCGCTGCCGCTACAAAAGTTTTCGAGAAGGCCCCGACGGACACTCCCGTCGGGGCTTTCTACCTGAGAGAAAGGAGGTGGGTTGCGCAGAATAGATTGCTTTGCGCTACTGGCAATGACCACCGTATTCGAACTATCCCAGCTCATAATTCCTTGTCAGAGACCCGTGGCGGGCGGCTTTCTGGGCTATTTTATATAGCCGCTTTTTTAGATTCGAAAAAAAGCCGGATATTCGCCCCCTCATAGGACTGCCGAAATACGTATTTTCGTGGCCCAATGAGTACAAACAGACTTTTAAGCTCACCTTTCAGAAGGAGGACCAACTCATAGCTACCCCAAATCGCCGCTACATCCCCCGCGCTCAGGTGGAGGAGCCGTTCAAAATCAACCAGAAGATTACGGCCCGTGAGGTACGCCTGGTCGGTGAAAACATCGAGCAAGGCATTTACCCGATTGAGCAGGCCCGCAAAATGGCCCAGGAGCAGAATCTCGACCTCGTGGAGATTTCGCCTACCGCCGTCCCGCCCGTGTGCCGCGTTATCGACTACTCGAAATTCAAGTACGAGCAGAAGAAGCGCACCCGCGAGATGAAGGCCAAGGCCACGAAAGTGATCCTCAAGGAAATTCGCTTCGGCCCGAACACCGACGACCACGATTTCGCCTTTAAGCTGAAGCACGCCCAGGAATTCCTGAAGGAAGGTGCCAAGATCAAGGCGTACGTGCACTTCGTCGGGCGTTCTATCGTCTTCAAGGAGCGGGGCGAAATCCTGCTGCTCAAATTTGCCCAGGCCCTCGAGGAGCTGGCCAAAGTAGAGCAGCTGCCTAAGCTCGAAGGCAAGCGGATGTTCCTTTACCTGGCCCCGAAGGTGGCTCCATCGGTGGCGAAGCCTAAGCCGGTCGCCAAAGAAGGTGCCGCGGCTCCCGCCGCCAAACCGGCTCCTGTTGCGGCCGAGGCCCCTGCGGCTGCCGAGGCTCCGACCCCGGCCGCCGCTGAGTAGCTACCGTCGGCCGCAAGGAGGCTTCGGCCTGTTGCGGCCCACTAACCAGCTTTTTCTTTTTTTCTCAATCATACCACAATGCCAAAAGTAAAGACGAAATCCGGTGCTAAGAAGCGTTTTACGCTCACCGGCTCGGGCAAGGTGAAGCGGAAGCACGCCTTCAAAAGCCACATCCTGACCAAGAAGACGACCAAGCAAAAGCGTAATCTGACGCACATCACCTTGGTAAGCTCCGCGGACATGAACCGCGTGAAGGACATGCTGAATATCTGATTGGTTTTTAGCTGTCCGTTTTTGGTTTTTGACTCTTCGGGCCAAAAACCAAAAACCGCCAACCAAAAACCAAACAATTTTCCAACCCGGTGTCCGGTCTCGAAGACTTTATTGAATAGTCACCGGCCGCCAAAAAAAAGTAGGTTATGCCAAGAAGTGTAAACCATGTGGCCTCGCGCCACCGCCGCAAGAAAGTAATGCGTCTGGCGAAAGGCTATTTCGGCCGTCGCAAAAACGTATGGACCGTTGCCAAAAACGCCGTTGAAAAAGCGCTGCTCTACGCTTATCGCGACCGTAAAACCAAAAAGCGGGAGTTCCGCGCCCTCTGGATTCAGCGTATCAACGCTGGTGCCCGTGAGCACGGCCTGTCCTACTCGCAGCTGATGGGCGGCCTGAAGAAAGCCGGTATCGAGCTCAACCGTAAGGTGCTGGCTGACCTGGCTCTGAACCACCCCGCAGCCTTCAAAGGCATCGTGGAGAAGATCAAGTAGATCTTTTGCAGGAGCACAAAAAAAGAGCCTGACCATATGGTCAGGCTCTTTTTTTGTGCTCCTGGTGTTGAAAAAAACCTTTATGGGAGCGGCAGGCTCACGTCCGTTGAGGAACCTGGTGCAGGGCTTCCAGCAGCCAGTGGCGAGCTGTACTCATCTCCTGGAACAGGCGCATCCCGGACTTGCTGCCCACGCGTAAGTGCATTTCTTCCGCCGAGGCCTGACTAAATACCCCCGGGGAAACGATGTGGGCGAAGCGCTGGAGGCCGGCCCGTAGAGCCTTGGGCAGCCATTGCTGCTCAATCCAGTCGTTGGCCTGCTGCCACGAGCCTATTAGCCCCGATTATTATTAAGCATGTAGTGCCAGTGAGGAGCCTCTGATAGGGTCAGTACGCCCGGGCCGCCCTGAATCACCGCGTCGGTCGAGAGCAGGCCCTGCCGGCTGTTATACACCCAGTTCCGGGCGGTATCGTATCCGGTCGGGAGGCAGGTCTTACCAAACGGGTTTTTAAATTCCCGCGGCATAGGGGAGAAAAGCAGCCCCGGCCAGCAGCCGGCAAGGATGGTAGCCTAAGGTAGCCTGAGATACTGCACTCCGCGAAAAAAAGAAAACCGCACCGGCGGAAAGGCCGATGCGGTTTCACCAGGTAGCGGGAGGCGGGTACGATCCGCCGACCTCAGGGTTATGAATCCTGTGCTCTAACCAACTGAGCTACCCCGCCGGGTTTTTGGTGCCGCAAAGGTAGGAACAAGATTCGAACCCGTGCAAGCCCTACATGAAAAAAAACCCGCGTATATTGGCCCCGACCCGCTATTGAGTCAGCCGAAGGTCAGCCCTCTTTCCTTGTTTTGTTCAGCTTATGCCGCTTTCTGCTACTCGTTCCAAACACCGCTTTACGGTAGAGTTACCCGTAAATGCTTCGCCCAAAATCCTTTATCCCTACCTGGCTTCGGCCTCGGGACTTTCGCAATGGTATTGCCAGGATGTGCACATCGATGAAGATCATCGCTACAACTTTATCTGGGACAACCAGCCTCATTTTGCCGAGATGAGCTCTCACCGCACGAATCGTTCGGTTCGTTTTGTCTTTCTGGATCAGAATAAGCGGCATACCACCGACGCGAACTATCTGGATTTTACGCTGGAAGAGTCGCAGCTGACGCAGGAAGTCTACCTGCGAATCGTCGATTATTCGGAAGAAACCGACGATAGTGAGCTGCTGGACATGTGGGAGGGCCTGGTGCTGAAGCTGCGTGAATTAGTCGGCGGCTAGAGTCAGCCCAAAAAAATCCGGGAGGGGTAAGAGCGAAACGGGGCGTACCTTCGTTTTACTCTTACTCCTTTTTTTGTTGGCCCTGTCCGATGTGGATGCGGGGAGTACCGTTCATGAAAAAACTCGATAAATTAATTTTACGCGCTTTTGCCGGGCCGTTTCTATTGACGCTGGCCGTGGTGCAGTTCATTCTGCTCACCCAGTACATGCTGAAGTATCTGGACGACCTGGTAGGTAAAGACCTGGGAGTGGCCATAATTTCCCAGCTCCTGTTCTACTTCAGTGTGCTGATGGTGCCGGTTTCCCTGCCCCTGGCCGTGCTGCTTTCGTCGCTGATGACCTACGGCACGCTGGGCGAGCACCATGAGTTGACCGCCATTAAAACCTCCGGCATATCCCTGACCCGGATTCTACGGCCGGTGTTGCTGGTTGCCGTGGCCCTGGCGGGCTTTTCGTTCTGGTTCAATAATACCATTGTGCCCAAGGCCAACCTGAGCGCTTACAGCCTGCTCTGGGACCTGCGCCAGCAGAAGCTGGCGCTGGATATCCGGGAAGGCGTGTTTTATAATGGCATTCCGGGCTACACGATCAAGGTGAACCAGAAGCTGGGGGAGAATGGCGACGTGCTAATGGGGGTCATGATCTACGACCACACCAACGGGCAGGGCAATTCCACCGTGATTCTGGCCGACTCCGGCCGCATGTTCACGCGCTTTGGGGGGCAGTATCTGGGCCTGGAGCTGTTTCGGGGCACGATGTACGTGGAGCAGCCCGATGCCCGCGACCGGGCCGGCGCCAGCTTCGTGCGCGAGGCGTTTGACCGCAACATGATTACCTTCTCGCTGTCGTCGTTCGACCTGAACCGGACCAAAAAGGAGCTGTTCGCCGAAAACAAGATGATGAAGAATCTGCCGCAGCTGAAAAGCTATACCGACTCTTTGCATCAGCGGCTGACGCTGGAGCGTAAGCAGCTGCCTCAGCAGCTGACGCCCTACTACACTTACCTGCGCTTTGATACTACCGGCCAGAAGCAGGCCCGTCGCATTGAAAGCTGGCAGGTCGCGACCACCCGCCTGCCGGCGGTGAATGCTCAGTTTCTGGAGCAGGCCGCCAACCGGGCCCGGAACGTGAAGGCTTATGCTGGCAGCACGGGCGAGCGGCTGAGCAACCTGGCCAAAGAAGCGGGCAACTTCCGCATTGAGATTTACCGCAAGTATGTGCAGTCGGTAGCCATTCTGCTCATGTTTCTGATTGGCGCACCCTTGGGCGCCATCATCAAAAAAGGCGGGCTGGGGGTGCCGGTACTGATTTCTATCGTGTTTTTCATCGTCTACTACGTGCTGTCCATCATGGGCGAGAAGTACGGCCGGGAGGGCGTGATGCCGGTTGGCATTGGCATGTGGATGTCCACCATCCTGTTGCTGCCTGCCGGGCTGGTATTCCTCAATCAGGCCCGCCGCGACTCGGGTCTGCTCGAGCTGGACTTCGGCCGCCTGATCCCCGCGAAGCTGCGCTGGCCGTTCCGCGGCTACCAGCGGTCGGTGTGAGTCAACCAACAATGATCAATGAGCAATGATCAATGAGCAATTGGGCAACCCGGCCCGGGCAGAAAGGCGTAGGCTCATTGTTAATTGTTAATTAAAAATGTACCTTTGCGGCCATCCCGAAATGCGGGGTGGTCCTTTTCTCTTTTTTTCACGCTTAATCCAAGACGGGGGAACCTATCTGCCGATGAAACTCACTACCGAAATCAAGCAGTCTATTTTCGAAAAGAATAGCCTCGCCAAGACCTCAACCGACACGGGTTCGGCTGAATCGCAAATTGCCTTGTTCACGCACCGCATCACCCACCTGACGGAGCACCTGAAGGTAAACAAGAAGGACTTCTCGACCCGTTTGGGTTTGCTGAAGCTCGTTGGTAAGCGTCGCCGGCTGTTGGATTACCTGCAGCACCGCGAAATCAACCGCTACCGCGCCATCATCAAGGAGCTGGGCATTCGCAAGTAACCCACCTCGCTGGAGTAGGGAACCCTCACTGCGAGGGTTCCCTACTCTTTTTTTATTCGGAGCCGTCAGCACTTGCGCGGCTTTCGTTGTTTTCTTCCCGAAGTACCTTGATTTTCAGAGTAGAAGGGCCCCGTTGCCGGTTCCGTTCTTTTGGCTGCTCGCCCGCTGCACGCTTTTAAAAAGCACTCCTCGATGCCCAACTACAACGCTATTACCAAGAGCATTACCCTGCCCGACGGTCGGCAGATTACCCTGGAAACCGGCAAGCTGGCCAAATTCGCCGACGGTGCCGTCGTCGTGCGCCTCGGCGACGCGATGCTGCTGGCCACGGTCGTGTCGCAGCCCAGCTCCCGCGGCGACGTGGACTTTTTGCCGCTGTCGGTGGATTACCAGGAGAAATTTGGTGGTGCCGGTAACATTCCCGGCTCGTTCCAGCGCCGCGAAGGCCGCCTGTCGGACTACGAAATCCTGGTGTGCCGCATTGTAGACCGCATCCTGCGGCCGATGTTCCCCAAGGACTATCACTACGAGGTGCAGGTGATGATAACGCTGATTTCGGCCGATAAGACCGTGCAGCCCGACGCCCTGGCTGCCCTGGCCGCCTCGGCCGCCCTGTCGATTTCGGACATTCCCTTCGCCGGTCCGATTTCGGAAGTACGCGTAGCCCGCATCGACGGCAAGCTGCAGATCAACCCGCTGACCGCCGACCTGGCCCGCGCCGACATCGACCTCATCGTCGGTGCTACCGCTGACTCGGTTGCCATGGTGGAAGGCGAGATGAACGAAGTGAGCGAAGAGGAGATGGTAGAAGCCATTGCCTTCGCCCACGTTGCCATCAAGGAGCAGGTGCGCGTGCAGCGCGAGCTGGCCGCCGAGGTGGTAAAGTCCCACGTGAAGCGCGAGTATCCGCAGTACGAGGAGAATGACGCGCTGAAGCAGCAGATCATGCAGGCCGTGCACCAGGGAGCGTACGACGTAGCCAAGTCGGGCAACCCCAGCAAGGCCGGCCGCAAGGACGCTTTCGGCGCCATCAAGAAGCCGCTGCTGGCTCAATTGCTCGAAGAAAACCCGGAGCTGGACATGAAAATGTTCGGCCGCTACTACGCTTCGGCGGAGAAGAAAGGCATCCGCGACATGATGATCAAGGAGCGCACCCGCCTCGACGGCCGCGCCCTAACCCAGATTCGCTCGATCTGGAGCGAGGTGAACTACCTGCCCGGGGCCCACGGCTCGGCTTTGTTCACCCGCGGCGAAACCCAGTCGCTGACCACCGTCGCCCTGGGTACCAAGCTCGATGAGCAGATCATCGACACGGCCATGACCTCGGGCTACAGCAAGTTCATGCTGCACTACAACTTCCCGGCCTTCTCGACCGGCGAGGTGAAGCCGAACCGCGGCCCCGGCCGCCGGGAAATCGGCCACGGCAACCTGGCCATGCGCTCGTTGAAGAAGGTATTGCCTTCCGACGACGAAAACCCCTACACCATCCGCATCGTGTCGGACATCCTGGAGTCGAACGGCTCGTCGTCGATGGCGACGGTTTGCGCCGCTTCGATGGCTCTGATGGACGCGGGCATTAAAGTGCGCGCGGCCGTTTCGGGCATCGCCATGGGCCTCGTGCAGGACAAGGAAACCGGCGAGTACGCCGTGCTGAGCGACATCCTCGGCGACGAGGACCACCTCGGCGACATGGACTTCAAAGTAACCGGCACCGAGAAAGGTATCGTGGCTTGCCAGATGGACATCAAAATCCAGGGCCTGAGCAGCGAAATCATGACCGCCGCCCTGCACCAGGCCCGCGAAGGCCGCCTGCACATTCTGCGCGAGATGGCCAAGACCATCAGCGAGACGGCCGCGGAGCTGAAGCCTCACACGCCCCGCTCGCACAAGATGCTGATCGACAAGGAGTACATCGGCGCGGTAATCGGGCCCGGCGGCAAGGTTATCCAGCAGATCCAGAAAGACACCAACGCTACGGTGATCATCGAGGAGAAGGACGAGAAAGGCCACGTAAGCATCTACGCTTCCAACCAGGAAGACATGCAGGCGGCCATCGACCGGATCCGCGCCATTGCGGCCACGCCGGAAGTGGGCGAAACCTACAAAGGCAAGGTGCGCAGCATCCAGCCCTACGGCGCGTTCGTGGAAATCATGCCGGGCAAGGATGGCCTGCTGCACATCTCGGAAGTATCGCACGAGCGCCTGAACGCGCTGGAAGGCGTGCTCGAGGTAGGCCAGGAAATCGACGTGAAGCTGATGGACATCGACAAGAAAACGGGCAAGTACCGCCTCTCGCGCAAGGCCCTGCTGCCCAAGCCCGAGCGGGCCGCCGACGAGGCTCAAGGCTAAAGCAACCTTAGCGAACTTTCACGGAGGTCGGCACGTTGTTTACAATTGCCGACCTCTAGGAAGGCCCTAGTGATGATTAATACTTTCAAAAATACAATTTCGCGCCCGCAATGAGACAGCTTAAAATAAGCAAGCAGATCACCAACCGCGAAAGCCAGTCGCTGGATAAGTACCTCCAGGAAATTGGCAAGGTTGATTTGCTCACTCCCGACGAGGAGGTAACGCTGGCGCAGCGCATTAGAGAAGGCGACCAGCAGGCGCTGGAGAAACTGACCAAAGCCAACCTGCGCTTCGTGGTGTCGGTTGCCAAGCAGTACCAGAACCAGGGCCTGTCGCTGGGTGACCTCATCAACGAGGGCAACCTCGGCCTGATTAAAGCCGCCAAGCGCTTCGACGAAACCCGCGGTTTCAAATTCATCTCCTACGCCGTATGGTGGATTCGTCAGTCGATTCTCCAGGCTTTGGCCGAGCAGTCGCGCATTGTGCGTTTGCCGCTGAACCGGGTGGGCTCGCTGAACAAGATCAGCAAATCCTTCTCCGAGCTGGAGCAAAAATTTGAGCGCGAGCCTTCGCCCGAGGAAATTGCTGAAGTGCTGGAGCTGACCACCTCGGAAGTGGTGGATACCCTGAAAATCTCGGGCCGCCACGTGTCCGTGGATGCTCCTTTCGTGCAGGGCGAGGAAAACCGCCTGCTCGACGTGCTCGAAAATGAGGACGAGGAGAGCCCCGACACGGGCCTGATGAACGACTCGCTCCGCAAGGAAGTGCAGCGCGCCCTGAGCACGCTCACCAAGCGCGAAGCCGACGTGATTACGCTCTATTTCGGCCTGAACGGGGAGCATTCCCTGACCCTGGAAGAAATCGGGGAGAAGTTCAACCTGACCCGCGAGCGGGTGCGCCAGATTAAGGAGAAGGCCATTCGCCGCCTGCGGCATACGTCGCGCTCCAAAGCGCTGAAACCGTATCTGGGATAGTTTTTACCGTCTCATCCTCAAAAAGCCCCAGCCCTCAGTTGGGGTTTTTTGTTGGCGGACTGCCGGCCTTTAAAACGTCATGCTGAGCGCCGCGAAGCATCCCGCCCGCTTCGTTGTTATACCATTCAGGCGAAACGGGCGAGGTGCTTCGCGGCGCTCGGCCTGACGTTCTGTTAGCTTGCAGTGGCAGAATCCGGCTGCCGGATTACTTTTGCAATTCATTTCATCAACTCTGCTTTTCCAAAGCAATGGATACTACCACCACCGAACACATTAAGTGTCTGATTATCGGCTCCGGCCCGGCGGGCTATACGGCGGCCATTTACGCGGCCCGGGCCAACATGGCTCCCGTGATGTACCAGGGTTTGCAGCCCGGCGGCCAGCTTACCATCACCAACGACGTGGAGAACTTTCCCGGCTACCCCGATGGCGTGATGGGCCCCGAAATGATGGAGGACATGAAAAAGCAGGCCGCCCGCTTTGGCACCGACGTGCGCTACGGGCTGGCCACGGCGGTGGACTTTTCCAGTCACCCGCACAAAATCACGATTGACGAAAGCAAGCAGATTACGGCCGACTCCGTAATTATTGCTACCGGCGCCTCGGCCAGGTGGCTGGGGCTGGAGTCGGAGGCCCGGCTGAACGGCTCGGGCGTATCGGCCTGCGCCGTGTGCGACGGATTTTTCTACCGCGGCAAGGATGTGGTGATTGTGGGGGCCGGCGATACGGCGGCCGAAGAAGCCACCTACCTGGCTAACCTGTGCCGCAAGGTGTACATGGTGGTGCGGAAAGGGGAGATGCGGGCTTCGAAAATCATGCAGAAGCGCGTGGTGGACAACCCCAAGATTGAGGTGCTCTGGAACACGGTGACCGACGAGATTCTGGGCGAGCACGCCGTGGAAGCCGTGCGGGTAAAGAATACGCTGACCCACGAAACCCGCGACCTGGCAGTAGAGGGCTTCTTCGTGGCCATCGGGCACGACCCTAACTCCAAGATTTTCCAGCCCTACCTGCACCACGACGAGCAGGGCTACCTGAAAACCATTCCCGGCTCGTCCAAAACCAACGTTGATGGCGTGTTTGCCTGCGGCGACGTGCAGGATTTCACCTACCGCCAGGCCGTGACGGCCGCCGGCACCGGCTGCATGGCCGCCCTGGATGCCGAGCGCTACCTGGCCGCCCTGGGCGAACACTGATAATGTGGGTAATGTGATTAATGTGCTGATGTGGGGAATGTGGGCAATGTGCTGATGTGGGCAATGTGGGTAATGGGCTGATGTTGGAAACAGGCTTTTAGCTCAAGCCAACAAGGGACAACCCCCTTTCTGGTAGCTGGTGAAGCAGTTATCCTACCTGGCAAAGCAGAAACCGCCCATTCCCCACATCAGCACATCAATTCACATTCCCCACATCAGCACATCAATTCACATTCCCCACATCAGCACATTAATTACATCAGCACATTAATCACATTATAGCGGTTTCGCGCACGGTGTGGCTGCCGGTCCGGCGGCTACCAGCCGTCGGGCCGGTCGTCGCTTGAGCTATGCCGCCTGAACAGCGTCAGCTAACGGAAACCGGTCCGGCGGCTGAAAAAGCCGCCGGACCGGGACCTACACCGTTCGCGAAACCGCTATAGCACATCAGCACATTAATCACATTAGCACATTAATACATCAGCACATTAATCACATTACCCACATTACCCACATTTCACCACTCTGCCTTTGCTTCATTTGCTTAAATACTGGCTGGGGCCGCTGCTGTTGCTGATGCTGTTCTGGGCCACGCCCGGGGCGGCGCAGGCCCAGCGCCGCAAAGCCACGGTGCCGAAAGCCAAGGCGGGGTCGGCCGGGCAGCGCAAGGATTTCTTTCGGATCAAGTCGCCCACCATCCGCTACGTACGGCCCGATACCACGGTGCTGATTGAAACCCAGGACCTGCCCGACGACAACTCGGAAGCGGCCAAGTCGATCTTCTTCAATCCGGCCAAGAAACTGTCCCTCGTCAGTGAGGATACCACGACCCTCGACGAGGGCGAACAGCAGATTGTGGAGGTGTCGGAGCAGGTGCTCATCGACAGCTCCTGGGTGAAGGTGGCGGGCTATTATTCCATCTGGGACACCCACAACATTAATCCCTACCGGGTAGATGGCCGCCGGATCCGGGATACGCTCATGCTGCACCTTACCGAGCCCGAAAAGCAGCGCTTTGGCAAGATGCCCCTGCGCACCACCCCGCTCACCTCCGACTTCGGCTTCCGCGGCTACCGCTGGCACTACGGCGTAGACCTGGACCTGGAAACCGGCGACTCCGTGCGGGCGGCTTTCGACGGGGTGATGCGCATTTCGAAATGGGACGGCGGGGGCTACGGCAACTACCTGCTGGTGCGCCACTACAACGGTATTGAAACCCTCTACGGCCACCTGAGCCGGGCGCTGGTGAAGCCCGGCACGTTCGTGAAAGCCGGACAGGTCATCGGGCTGGGGGGCAGCACGGGGCGCAGCAGCGGCTCGCACCTGCACTTTGAGGTCCGCTACGAGGGCAACCCCATCGACCCGGAGCGCATGTACGACTTCCCCGACTATAAGCTCAAGCAGGATAACTTCCAGATCACCTCCTCACTGTTCGACTACTACAGCCGCGCCCTGCGGGCCAAGGCCGCGCACCGCTCCTCCAGCCGCCCATCGTCGGCGCGCCGGGTGGTCACGCACCGCATTCGCAGCGGCGACACGCTTTCGGAAGTGGCCCAGAAGTACGGCGTCTCCCAGGCCCAGCTGCGCCGGCTCAATGGCAACGTGCGCACCCTGCAAGTCGGCAAAACGCTCCGGGTGAAGTAGGGCCTGGTGCCTGGTGCCTGGTTTTATGTCGTCTGTCATCCTGAGCCTGCGAAGGACCTTCCTGCTCGACACTACAAAGCATGGTGAAATGAGCAAAGCCCTTTACCATTGCGCGGGAAAGGACTTTGTGCGTTGAATGGCCAGTGCAGTAAACTAGGAGGAAGGTCCTTCGCAGGCTCAGGATGACAGACGATAAAAACCAAGCTCCCAGGACCCTAAGACCCCAACCCCCTAAGCCCCCAAGATCCCAAGCCCCCAAAAACAATGAAACTTGATATTCTGGCCATTGCGGCCCACCCGGATGACGTGGAGATGTCGGCGGCCGGCACTATGCTGGCGGCGGCGGCGGCGGGGCAGAAAATAGGGATTGTAGATCTTACCCGGGGCGAGCTGGGTACGCGGGGTACCCCCGCCAGCCGGGCGGCCGAAGCGGCGGCGGCCAGCAGGATTCTGGGCCTGCACGCCCGCGAGAACCTGGGGCTGCCGGACGGCTTCTTCCGCAACGACCGGGAACATCAGCTGCCCATCATTGCCGCCCTGCGCCGCTACCAGCCCGACATCGTGCTCTGCAACGCCATCCACGACCGCCACCCCGACCACGGCCGCGGTGCCCAGCTCATTTCCGACGCCTGCTTTCTGGCCGGCCTCAGGATGATTGAAACCTTCGGTGCCGACGGCCAGCCCCAAGCCGCGTGGCGGCCTAAGCACGTGTATCATTTCATTCAGGACCGCCAGATCAGCCCCGACTTCGTGGTGGATATCACCGGGCACTGGGCGAAGAAGTGGGAGTCGATTCTGGCCTACAAAACGCAGTTCTTCGACCTGGAAAGCACCGAGCCCGTCACCTACCTGTCTACGCCGGTGTTCACCAAGTTCATGGAAGCCCGGGCCCGCGAGTTCGGCCACCTGATCGGGGTGGAGTTTGGCGAAGGCTTCACCCGCGAGCGGGTGGTGGGCGTACGCCAGCTGACGGACCTGATTTAAGCGGCTGGTTACAGGCCCGGCCTTCGGGCTGCTACCAGGCGTACAGCATCTATTTAGAGCAGTTTCCCAAACCCTATACCCAGGGTGCAGCAACGCGACCCTTCGGGTGTCTGCCAGCGGCCCCCCGTTTATGAAACCGCTCCTCCAAGCCTGCCATCTGCTATGCCTATGAAGTCGGCGCTGCTGCTGCTATTGCTGGCGTTCTTAGGGCTCCGCGCCACGGGGCAGGCGCGGGTGCAGCCGGCCGCGCCCATCAGCGACGCCGCCCTGCAGCGTGTGCTGCGCAAGGCGATATCGATGCAGGGGGTGTGCAGCGATAGGTACGCGGAGGCCACCCGCACCCAGGATATTGCGGCGGTCAATACCACCGGGGCCCGGTTTATCGGGCGGGCCGCCTACTGGTGGAATACCACCTACGGCGACGCCGAGGAGCAGGCCCACTTCCGCCGGAGCTACCGCAATACCCGGGCCCTGCTGAGTGGCCCGGTGCCGGAGCGCATCGTGCAGGCGGGGGTGTTCGAGTTTATTGCCGGCCGCGAAACCGACCCCACCAAGTCTACCTACGGCGGCCCTACGACCTTCAACGCCGACGTTATCACCATTCCGAAGTGGGTGCTGCAAGCCTGGGGGCAACCCACGGCGGTGCGCCGGACTTTTTCGGCGGCCGACATTGCCTACCGCAGAAGCGACCCGAACGACCCCACTGCCACCGATAAGGAGCAGCCGTTTCTGGTGCCCGACGTTACCCGGCTCCAGGCCCGCATGTGGCTCTACTACCGGGCGTGCAGCTACCTGGCGGCGGATATGGAAGCCCTGCACATGGGCCAGTGGAACACGATGGCGGTCAACGATGCCCGGGGGCTGGACGAAGGGGGGGCCGCGGTCCATCCGCCGTACTACTATACCCGGGAGCTGTTCCGCAAGATCCGGGACTTTGCCGCCCACGGCACCCCGGGCTTCCCCCAGCTGAACCAGCGGCGGGGGGCGCGCCGGGGTTTCGTGGTATTGGACTGCCACAGCCGCCGCCCCATCCTGTTTCGGGCCGGAGCCAGCGGGGTCGCCACCGACCTGTTCGACTTTTACTCTTCTCCCATCAGCGCGGAGGGAATCCTGACCGGGGGCACCCCCAGCTTTTATGGGGCCCCCGTGTTTGGCACCCAGCTGATCCGCAACCAGTGCTCCTCCGAATTCAACAGTGGCCTGGGCAGCCCGGACAATCCGCGCCTGTGGCTGGTGGAGCTCGATAACAGCCTCAGCGACCCGGCAGCCCCCAATCCGGCGGCCCATAAACGGATGTGGGGCTGGGACGAAATCAGCTGGTTTGCCGCGCAGCCCCGGGCCTACCGCGCCGACTGGCTGCGCTACGTCCACGGCTGGCTGCAGTGCAACGCCCCGGCCGTGCGCCTGCAAATGCCGGGACGCCGCAAGCTGTCGGGGGCGCAGTCGGGCTATTACCGGTTCAATGCCCCGGGCAACCCGGAGGTGCAGCGGATTAAAGCCCTATGGAGCCCGGCGCCGGCGACTTACTTCCCGGCCGGTCCGGTGCGGGCCCACCACCCCAGCAGCCCCGTTAATACTGCGGCCAGCAACCTGGCCGTTGAGGCCGACGGCTCCCTGTTCTGGGTGGATGCCGGATCCGGGCTGATCCGCTACGCCCGCTGGGACGCGGCGGCGGCGCCGCCCCAGTGGAAGCTGGGCACCATCCCGGACGTGACCAATGCGGCGGGGGACCTGCTGTTTCTGCGGGCCGGGCTGCTTTTCTACCGCACCACCGACCATAAGGTGGCGTATTGCGAGTACCAGGCCGCCCCCAAATCCTGGAGGCCCCGCGTCACCGACTCGGCTACCAGCGCCGTGCCGGCCAACGTGGGCGGTGATCTGGTGTTTGAGTCCTCCGGGTGGCTGCAGCAGCGGACCAACACGCCCACCGTCTTCTACCGCAGCACCCGGGGCCAGCTCGACTACGTGCAGCAGCAGCCCGACGGCACTTGGGCGCACGCAACGCTGAATGTGGCGGTCGATTCGGCGGCGGGGGCCATTGCCTGCCCCGCCCCGGGCACCGTGGCTTACGTCGCCAACCACCAGCTCAAGGTGCTTCGGCTGGTCGGGGGAGCCTGGGAGCCGGTGCCGGGCGTGGTCCGGGATGCCGTGGGCAGTCTGGCCGTGGAGCAGACCAACCCCGATTCGGAGGACGTGGTCTTCTATTACCACACCCAGGCCGGGAGCATCGGCAGCGCCCGCTACAACTATGGCGCCGCCACGCCGGGGTGGGGCGCGCATACTGTCGTGACCGGCACCGAAGGGGCCCGGGGGCCTATCATCGTCACCGGCAGCAGTGCCTTGCTCTACCAGCGGGGCCACCACATCCGCAGTGCGCGGTGGTGCCCGGCTCCCGAGCCGGCGGCCGCCGGGTGGGTGGGGGAGCAGTACGGGGCCGTGCAGAACTGCGGCGGGGGCCTGGTCCGTCAGGCCGACAACAGCCTCTACTACCTGGGCCTGCACGGCGAGGTCCGCTACCTGACCTGGGAGGCCATCCGGGACTGAGAGGGTGTTGTGAACCGTGGCGGGTAGGGCCGCAGGCTGGCGTCTCGGCGGCCGCGCCGGTGTACCGATTGTCGTTTAACGCCGAGACGCCAGGATGCGTCTTTACATCCGGCGGGCTGCCAACGAAGCGGCTTCCACCGTCACTCGGCCCGGCTGAGTGGCTCCTGCGCCGTTAGGCTTTCTCCAGGCGCCGCGGTTCCGGCTTGCCGCTGGCGCGGCAGTGGAGGTTCAACCTCCGCGTCAAAGCTGGGCACGAGTTACGGCTTCGCCTAAACTCGCGCCAGTGGGGGCGCCAGTGGGGTTTACCCTGGGGGGGGCGGTTTGGACCAGGGAAGCGTATATAGTATTTTATGTATACTTTACTTCCCTTCGTCCAGCTTGTTCCGTCCCGTCCGTCATGTCCAGCCTTGGGTTAGCCTTCTACGATGCCCCGAATCCGGAGCAGTATCTACAGCTCCGGGATGGGCAGCAGCCGCTTTTTCTGCACGACGAGCACGGATCCCCGCTGCTGCGCTACACCTATTACCCCGCCGAGGAGCTCATGCACGCCCAGTGGCACAGCAATCTGACGACCGACGCGGTGATTTTCGGGGGGCATACCACCCTGCTGCTGGCCCAGCAGCTGAAGTACCGCTGGCTGCTCAACGACATCAGCCTGGCTACCGGCGACTGGACCGAGGCCCTGGACTGGCTGGAATTTGAGTGGCTGCCCCAGGCCCAGGAGTACGGTCTGCGGGCCTGCGCCCACGTGTTTACCCCGAGTATGTACAACCAGTTCGTGACTCAGGAATATCTGACCCGCCTGCAGGCATACCTGCCCATTCAGTCCTTTACCGAACTGGAGGCTGCCCAGGCGTGGCTGCACGGGCAGCAGTAGCCCTGACGCACTCAGCGGAAAACCCAGAGGCACCAGCGTTGCCCGTCAGCGGCCGGGAGGGGATGTAGCGTAGCGTGGCCGCTGCTGGCGCGGGTTTAGCGCCGCGTAACTCGTGCCCAGCCATAACAGGAGGCTGCGCCTGCCCATTACCATTATAACGATAACGCTACCCAAGCTTCTTCAGGCGGCGCGTTTCCGGCTTGCCGCTGGCGCGGCAGGGGAGGTGTACCCTCCACGTCATGGCTGGTCACGAGTTACGCGGCGCTAAACTCGCGCCAGTGGGGAGTTTAGGCGAAGCCGTAACTCTTGACTTGTTCTGGCATGAGGCGCAGCCTACCGCCGGAACGACCACGCCGCGCAGGTTCCTCCAGACGAAGCGGAGTAGGCCAGGCAGTTGAATCCTGTATTTGTGACTGGCCCACCTAATGGGGAAGCTTACAAGTGTATGCTTCCCCATTAGGTGGGCCAGTCACAAGTATACACATACAGCGGATTCATGATTGGTGTACGCTCCGGTCCGGCGGCTTTTTCAGCCGTCGGGCCGGTTGCCGCCAGAACAACCCGCCAGGATGAAACAATATCCGCGACCTTCGACCGGCCCGACGGCTGAAAAAGCCGCCGGACCGGAGCCAATGACCGGTACACCGATTCCGAAACCGCTATAAAGCGAAACGCCCGACCATCTGGCCGGGCGTTTTGCTTTACAATGACTTTTTGCTCTACCGCGCCCCCATTCGGTTCCGCTTCCAGTTGGAGCCCGTAACGGCCGGAGCATCACTGGAAGCTACCACCGGCGCTTTCTTTTCCGTCATCAGCATGGCGGTGAGCACGGCGGCTACTTTGGCAATGTTGGGGTCGGTGGCGGCGGGGGTGAGGTCGGCGGGGGTGAAATGGTCGCGGATGAAGTTCGTGTCGAAGTTGCCGCTCACGAAGGCCGGGTGCCGGAGCACGTAGCGGCCGAAGGGCAGCGTGGTCTGGATGCCCGTAATCTGGTACTCGTCGATGGCGCGCAGCATCCGCTCAATGGCCTCCGTGCGGTCTTTGCCGAAGGTGACGAGCTTGGCAATCATCGGGTCGTAGTAGATCGGGATGTCCATGCCCTGCTCGAAGCCGTCGTCGACGCGTACGCCGGGGCCCTGGGGGCGCACGTAGGTGGTCAGCGTACCGATGTCGGGCAGGAAGTTGTTGGCCGGGTCTTCGGCGTACACCCGCAGCTCCAGGGCGTGGCCGGTGATGGTCAGGTCCTCCTGGGTGAAGGCCAGCGGGTGCCCCTCGGCCACGCGGATCTGCTCCTTCACCAGGTCGAGGCCCGTAATCTGCTCCGTCACGGGGTGCTCCACCTGCAGGCGGGTGTTCATCTCCAGGAAGTAGAAGTTGTGCTTATCATCCAGCAGGAATTCCACGGTGCCGGCCCCGGTATAGTTGCAGGCCCGGGCCACCTCCACGGCGCAGCGGCCCATTTCGGCCCGCAGCTCCGGCGTGAGTACCGAGGAGGGCGCCTCCTCAATCACCTTCTGGTGGCGGCGCTGAATGGAGCACTCCCGCTCGAATAAATGCACGATGTTGCCGTGCTCGTCGCCCAGCACCTGAATCTCGATGTGGCGCGGCCCGGTCACGAACTTCTCGATGAACACGGCCCCATCGCCGAAGGCCGACACGGCCTCGTTGATGGCCAGCTGCATCTGCTCCTCAAACTCGGCCGCGTTGTTGACGATGCGCATGCCCTTGCCGCCGCCGCCGGCCGAGGCCTTGATCAGAATCGGGAAGCCCACCTCACTGGCAATGCGCTTGGCTTCTTCCACGTCCGAAATGGCCTCGTCGGTGCCGGGCACCAGCGGAATGTTGTAGGCTTTCACGGTCTGCTTGGCCGAGAGCTTATCGCCCATCAGCTCCATGGCTTCGGGTGAGGGGCCCACGAAAATCAGCCCGGCTTCCTTCACCTTGCGGGCAAAGCCGGCATTCTCCGAAAGAAAGCCGTAGCCGGGGTGAATGGCATCCACGCCGAGGCGGCGGCATACTTCCAGGATGGCGTCGCCGCGCAGGTAGCTCTCACTCGACTGCGGCCCGCCCACGCACACGGCCTCGTCGGCGTAGCGTACGTGCAGGGCCTGGCGGTCGGCTTCGGAGTAGATGGCCACGGTCTGGATGCCCATTTCCTTGGCCGAGCGCAGCACGCGCAGGGCAATTTCGCCCCGGTTGGCCACGAGGAGCTTGGTGATTTTCATGAGTTGTGAGTTGTGAGTTGCCGGTTGCCAGTGGCTGGTTGCCGGTTAGCAGACGTTCCTGGAAAGAACGAACTGGCAACCGGCAACTCGCAACTGGCAACTGAATAGGCAAAGAAACGCCATTCCTGCGGCTTCCTAAACCGGAATGCCTAAATTAAAGGCGGGCCAGGCGAAGTTGGACGGCAGGCGGGCAAGGGCTACCTTTACGAATTGCCATAACTTTGTACAAGCTGCCGGAGTTTGCAGAACAGTTCTCTCCGACTTTCTTTCACAACTAACGTTTCCTCCGTGGATCTTTTCGAGAAGATTGCCTCCAACCGTGGCCCGCTGGGCAGCCATTCCCACTATGCGCACGGCTACTTTACCTTTCCCAAGCTGGAAGGCGAAATCAAGCCCCGCATGATTTTTCGCGGCAAAGAGGTGCTCACCTGGAGTCTGAATAACTACCTGGGCCTGGCCAACCACCCCGAAGTGCGGCAGGCCGACATCGACGGGGCCACCGACTTCGGCATGGGCCTGCCCATGGGTGCGCGCATCATGAGCGGCAACTCCAACCTGCACGAGCAGCTGGAAAACGAGCTGGCCGAGTTCGTGAAGAAGCCCGACTGCCTGCTGCTCAACTTCGGCTACCAGGGCGTAGTTTCTATTATCGATGCGCTGGTGAACCGCCACGACGTGATTGTGTACGACGCCGAGTCGCACGCCTGCATCATCGACGGCGTACGGCTGCACCAGGGCAAGCGCTTCGTGTACCCGCACAACGACATGGAGAGCCTCGAAAAGCAGCTCCAGCGGGCCACCCGCCTCACCAACGAAACCGGCGGCGGCATCCTCGTCATTACCGAGGGCGTATTCGGCATGTCGGGCAACATGGGCGACCTGAAGGGCGTGCTGGCATTGAAGGACAAATACCAGTTCCGCCTGTTCGTCGATGATGCCCACGGATTCGGCACAATGGGCGCTACGGGCGCCGGAACGGGCGAAGAGCAGGGCATCCAGGAAGGTATTGACCTTTATTTTTCGACGTTTGCGAAGAGCATGGCCAGCATCGGCGCCTTCGTAGCGGGCCCGGAGAGTGTAATTGAATATTTGCGCTACAACATGCGGAGCCAGATTTTCGCCAAATCCCTGCCTATGCCGCTCGTAGTGGGCGCCATCAAGCGGTTGGAGCTGCTGCGGACCCAGCCCGAGCTGAAAGACAACCTCTGGACGATCGTGCGGGCCCTGCAGAGCGGTTTGCGCGAAAAGGGCTTCAACCTGGGCACTACCAAGTCGCCGGTAACACCGGTGTTCCTGGCCGGGGAAATCCCCGATGCCACCCAAATAACCTTCGATTTACGCGAGAATCACGGTATTTTCTGCTCTATCGTGGTGTACCCGGTCGTGCCCAAGGGCGTGATTATGCTCCGCCTGATCCCCACGGCCGTGCACACGCTGGACGACGTGCGGGAGACGATTGCTGCCTTCGAGGCCGTGGCCGTGAAGCTGGATAAGGGTCTGTACTCCAAAAATACGGTTACCGTGTAATCAGCGCGGTTTTTAGGCAAAAGTGGCAAAAGCGGCCGGCAACTCAGGGAGTTACCGGCCGCTTTTTTGTGCTATTCCCAGATGGTGACTAGTTCGAAGTGGTTGGTCAGGCGGTGTTTTAGGGGTAAAAAATGCCTTTAGGGGCGGGGAAAGGGGGTTTAGAAAAAAAGTAGAACTATTGCTTGTATTTGAAATCCCTGTATATTAGGCCCAGTCAAAAACATTAACCCACACCAATCAACCCCTCCCCAATGAACAACTTTGGCAAACTGAAAGACCTCGTAATGGCACTGGAAGGCGACTTCGAGAAGTTCTACGACAAGCAGAACTCAGCCGCTGGTACCCGCGTGCGCAAAGGCATGCAGGAGCTGAAGAACATGGCGCAGAGCATCCGCACCGAGGTTCAGAACGCGAAGAACACCGCCGCTCCGGCCGCTGACGCTGCCAAGGCTGCTCCGGCTAAGAAAGCTGCCGCTGCTCCGGCCGCCAAGAAAGCTGCTGCCGCCAAGAAGAAGTAAGTCTGAACCACGGATTCCAGCGGATTTTTCGGATTTCGCGGATTTTGTGGACGGTACCAAAAGGCCCTGCCATCCGGCCTTGTCCTTACCCAAAACTCAAAAGCCCCTCCGGCCATGTGGCCGGAAGGGCTTTTTTGCGAGGTTGCCAAACTGATTTGCTGTTTTTCAGGCCGTGTCAGCTGGTGAGAAAAGGCCTTTTGGTGGGCTCTGAGCAGTCCAAAAAAGATTTGGGTAAGGACAAGCCATCCGGCAGGGCCTTTTTAGTTGCCCGTTGCTGAACCACGGATTCGTCCGGATTTTGGACCACGGATTCGTCCGGATTTTTCGGATTCGTCGGATTTTGTGGACGATTACCAAGTAACGCAGGCAGCGCAAACAGTACCGCGCCATAGATTCGTCGGATTTTGTGGACGATTACTCCGGCACAAGAAAGGCTACCCGTCCGGGTAGCCTTTTTGCGTGACTGGCGGTTGGGTTTCACATCCGCGCCAACTACAAAATCCGACCAATCCGAAAAATCTGGACGAATCCGTGGTCCGGATTAATTTAGCTTGATGAGGAAGTAGTTTTTCTTGCCCTTCTGCGCCACCATATACTTGTCGAGCAGGAGGGGGATATCGAGGGCTACCTGCTCGGGGGCTACTTTCTGGCGGTTCAGGCTCACGCCGCCGCTCTGCATCATCTTGCGGGCTTCGCCTTTGGAGGGGAAGATCACGCCGTTGGTGGCGTCGCTGAGCAGGGTTACCACGTTGGCTTCGGCCAGCAGCGCGCGCGACACTTCTACCTGGGGTACGCCGCCGAATACGTCGAGCAGGGTGGCTTCGTCGAGGCTGCTGAGCTCGCCACCGCCGAAGAGCACCTGGGAGGCCGCCAGCGCGGTTTCGTAGGCCGCTTCGGAATGCACCCGGATAGTGACGTCCTGGGCCAGGGCTTTTTGCAGGGTGCGCAGGTGCGGGGCCCGGGCGTGCTCAGCTTCCAGGGCTTCGATTTCGGCCTGGGTGAGCAAAGTGAACACCCGGATCAGGCGCGGCGCGTCCTCATCGGCGGCGTTGAGGAAGAACTGGTAGAACTGGTAGGGCGAGGTCATGGTGGGGTCGAGCCACACGTTGCCGCCTTCCGTCTTGCCAAACTTGGTGCCGTCGGCTTTGGTGATGAGCGGCGTGGTCAGGGCGTAGGCCTTGGCGTCGGAGTCGCCGAGGCGGCGGATCAGCTCGGTGCCGGTCGTGATGTTGCCCCACTGGTCGGAGCCGCCCATCTGCAGGGTGCAGTTCAGGGTGCGGAACAGGTGCAGAAAGTCGTAGCCCTGCAGCAGCTGGTAGCTGAACTCGGTGAACGAGAGGCCATCGGCGCGCTGCTCGCCCTCGGCCTCCCCGGAGCCCAGGCGGCGCTTCACCGAATCCTTGGCCATCATGTAGTTTACCGTCAGGTGCTTGCCCACTTCGCGCAGGAAATCTAGGAAGCCGAAGTCCTTGAACCAGTCATAGTTGTTGACCACGACGGCGGCATTCGGACCGGGCGTAAAGTCGAGGAACTTCTCCAGCTGGGCCTTAATGCCCGCCTGGTTGCGGCGCAGCGTGTCCTCATCCAGCAGATTCCGCTCGGCCGACTTGCCGGAAGGGTCGCCAATCATGCCCGTGGCGCCGCCGACCAGCGCCACCGGCCGGTGCCCCGCGCGCTGCAGATGCACCAGCAGCATAATAGTAGCCAGGCTGCCGATGTGCAGCGATACGCCGGTGGGGTCGAAGCCGATGTAGCCGGAAACCGGCTGTTGGGCGGCCAGGTGTTCGGCCGTACCAGGCATGGCATCGTGCAGCATCCCGCGCCAGCGGAGTTCGTCGAGGAGGTTCAAGTTGAATTAAGAATTAAGAATTAAGAATTAAGAATTGGCAAGTAGAACCGGTCGATGCGGGGCATCTATGGTCCCGGCAGGCGCAAGTCTCCCAAGGCAGACGGCAAAGGTAAGGGCTAAGCTGTACCTTTGGTGGGAAGAATTGTGGCCCTCCCGGAACCCGTCCGGCAATTCTTAATTCTTAATTCTTAATTCTTAATTAAAACTTGACCTTCTCCGCCGACGACCTTCTCAAGCAGATTCAGCAGCGGCAGTTTCAGCCCGTGTACTTCCTGCAGGGGGAGGAGCCTTATTATGTAGACCTGATAGCCGACAAGCTGGAGCAAACCGTGCTGCCCGAGGCCGACCGGGGCTTCAACCAGGTGGTACTCTACGGCAAGGATACCGACCTGGCCACCATTCTGGGCCAGGCCCGCCGCTTCCCGATGATGGCCGAGCGGTCGGTGGTGATTGTGAAGGAAGCCCAGGCCATTGCCGATCTGGAGGCGGAGAAGAACTGGCCGTTTCTGGAGGCTTACCTGAAAAACCCGCTCACGAGCACCGTGCTGGTGTTCTGCTATAAGCACAAAACCCTCGACGCCCGCAAGAAGCTGGGCAAGCTGCTGGCCGAAAAAGCCGCCGTGCTTACCAGCAAGAAAATCTACGACAACAACGTGCCGGCCTTTATTACGGGCTACGTGCGCAGCCGGCAGCAGAGTATTTCGGGCCAGGCCACGGCCATGCTGGCCGAATATATCGGCCCCGACCTGGGCCGGCTGACCAACGAAATCGACAAGCTGCTGCTCAACGTGCTGCCCGGCCACAGCATCGACGAGGATCTGGTGCAGCGCATGGTGGGCATCAGCAAGGACTACAACATCTTCGAGCTGCAAAAGGCGTTGATCCAGCGCGACGTGCTCAAGGCCAACCGCATCCTTTCCTACTTCGAGGCCAACCCCAGGGCCAACCCCATCATCCCGAACCTGACGCTGCTGTTCGGCTTCTTCACCAAGCTGCTGGTGCTGCACCAGCGCGGCAACCCCTCCGACGCCGACTTCAAGAAGCTCGGCATCATGCACAGCTTCGCCCAGAAAGACTATACCCTGGCCATGCGGGTGTACGACTTCGGCCGCACCCGGGCCATCATCCACCTCATCCGCCGCGCCGATTTGCAGAGCAAGGGTGTGGAAAGCGGCTCGATGACCGACGGCGAAATCCTGCGCGAGCTGGTGTTCCTGATCCTGCACCCGGTGCCGCTGAGCGCCATTGTGGGGTAGAAGTTAGCTGAACGAGCCAAAAAGAACGTCATGCTTCGACTTCGCTCCGCATGACGTTCCTACCAGGGCTTTAAAATAGTTGGAAACCCCGCCGCGCAAGATTATTCACCTCGACATGGACGCTTTCTACGCCTCCGTGGAGCAGCGCGACCACCCGGAGCTGCGGGGGCAGCCCGTGGCCGTGGGCGGCTCGCGGGAGCGGGGCGTGGTGGCGGCGGCCAGCTACGAGGCCCGGCAGTTCGGGGTGCGCTCGGCCATGGCGTCGGCAGTGGCGCGGCGCAAGTGCCCGGAGTTGATTTTCGTGAAACCCCGCTTCGAGGTCTACAAGGCCGTCTCGCAGCAGATCCGGGCCATCTTCGCCGACTACACGCCCCTGGTTGAGCCGCTTTCCCTGGACGAAGCCTACCTCGACGTCACGCATAGTCCCAGCCCGCTCACGGCTACCGAGCTGGCGCGGGAAATCCGGGGCCGCATCTTCCGGGAAACCCAGCTCCACGCCTCGGCGGGCATCTCCTACAATAAGTTTCTGGCCAAGCTGGCCTCCGACTACCGCAAGCCCAACGGGCAGTACGTCATCCGCCCCCACCAGGGGCTGGCTTTCGTGGAAACGCTGGCCGTGGGTCAGTTTCACGGCATCGGCCACGTCACGGCGGGGCGCATGAACCAGCTCGGCATCTTTACCGGTCTCGACTTGCGGCAGCAGCCCGAGGCCTTTCTGCGCCAGCACTTCGGCAAGGCCGGCTCGTACTACTACGCCATTGCCCGGGCCGAGGACCACCGCCCCGTGCAGCCCAATCGGGTGCGCAAGTCCATCGGCTCGGAAACCACCTTTGAGCACGACCTGACCACGCTGGCCGAGCTGGGCGCGGCCCTGCTGCCGCTGGCCGAATCGGTCTGGCAAACCTGCGAGCGGACCGGGGCCCGGGGGCGCACGGTCACCCTCAAGGTCAAGTACGCCGACTTCCAGCAAATCACCCGCCGCCGCACCGGCTTTGCACCGGTAGCCACCCGGGAAGCTCTGGAGCTGGCCGCGTTGGAGCTGCTGCGTACCCAGGTGCCGCTGGACAAAGGGGTACGCCTGCTGGGCGTTACGGTCTCCACGCTGGAAGGCGAGCAGGAACCGGGCCGGCAGCTGGTGCTGGGGTTGTGAGGGAGTAATGGGGAAACCAGAACGGTCATTCCGAGCGCAGCCGAGGAATCTCGCGTGCTGACGGCGGATTACTATTCCAACGTCAGCACGCGAGATTCCTCGGCTGCGCTCGGAATGACGTTCTTATTACTCGGAATGACTGTTCTGTAGGTTTAGGCTTGCTTTCCTGCCCGGGCCGGCTTCTTCGGGGCCTTGCGCTTCTTCGGCCGGTGGGGTTTGGGGCGGGCCGGGCGGGCGGACCGCTCGGCTTTGCGCTCGGCCCTATTCAACAGCCGCTGGGGTAGGCGCAGGGTGAGCTGGTCGCGGGCAAACTGGGCCAGGTGCGACAGCGGCACCAGCTGGGTGTGGCGCAGAAAGTGCAGCACCTCGCGCCGCCGCAGGGTGCTGACGCCGCTGAAGCCCCGGGCCAGCAGAAACTGCTTCACTTCTTCCAGCAGCAGCAGGCTGGCAATAGCGGCCCGTTCCACGGTGGCATTGTAGCCCGCGGGCCGGTGCGGGTGTAGTCCGTCGGCTGATACCACCAGTACGCCCACCCACGCCGGCAGCAGGGGCAGCAGCTTGGTCAGGTGCTTTTCGGTGACGACGAACGTGACGAAGTCGTAGACCTCGGCGTAGCAGCGCAGCTGGTTGGCCACCCGCTGGAGCGTGTCGCCGTCGCCCTTCACCTCGTAGCCGTGCATGAAGGCGGGGGTGATGTGCACCACGTCGGCGCGGGTGGTGCCGGTGGGCAGCTCATCGACGTAGACGCCTTCCAGGAGCAGAGGATACAGCAGGGCGCGGATTTCCGGATCGTTCATACAGCCCCGCAAGATAGGGCCGAACGGCGTCTCGGCGTTGAACAACCTCTTGGGCCCGGCATGGAAGATATCGGCCAACGGCGCGGCCGTCGAGACGCGAAGTGTCGCGTCTCTACATCGTTCAATGCTGCACCGGCTTGGAGAAGGAGTAGGGTGCGTCGTCGTGCCTCCTGGCAATGACAGCCAATTATGGAAATCACGGTGCATCTTTCTACATTCCCCGGCGCCATTCACCTCCCCGCTGCCGATGGAAACCACCCACGACCTGCCCATTGCCACTGCTGAGCCCTCCACCGCCGGCCTCAGCAGCCCCGATCTGGCCCCCGTAGCCTGGGCCGACCGCAGCTGGACCACCGGCAACTATGCCGCGTTGTGGATCAGTATGAGCCTGTGCATTCCGACCTACATGCTGGCCAGCTCGCTGATTGAGGGCGGTATGAACTGGTGGCAGGCCCTGCTCACGATTCTGCTGGGCAATACCATCGTGCTGGTGCCCATGCTGCTCAATGGCCGGGCCGGAGCCCGGTATGGCATTCCGTTTCCGGTGTTTGCCCGGGCCAGCTTCGGGGTGCGCGGGGCCAATATTCCGGCGCTGCTGCGGGCTTTGATTGCCTGCGGCTGGTTCGGTATCCAGACCTGGATTGGCGGCTACGCGCTGTATCAGATGGGCGTGCTCTGGCTGCCGGCGCTGGGTACGCTGCCGGCCGTGTTTCCCGCGTCGTGGGGGCTGGCTACCGGCCCGGCCATTACGTTTCTGCTGTTCTGGGGGCTGAATATGTACGTGGTGCACCTGGGCGTGGACAGCATCAGGAAGCTGCTCGTGTTCAAGGCGTTTTTCCTGCCCGTGGCCGCGCTGGCCCTGCTGTTCTGGGCTATTTCCGCCGGTCATGGTCTGGGCCCGATTCTGGCCCAGCCGTCTAAGTTCGCCTCGTCGGCGGCCTTCTGGGCCTACTTCTTTCCGGCCCTCACCGGCATGGTGGGCTTCTGGGCCACGCTGTCGCTGAACATCCCCGACTTCACCCGCTACGCCGTCAGCCAGCGCGCCCAGCTGCTGGGCCAGGCCATTGGGCTGCCCGCGTCCATGACCCTGTTCTCGTTCGTGGGCGTGGTCGTGACCTCGGCCACGGTTATCATCTATGGCCAGACCATCTGGGACCCGGTGGTGCTGGCAGCCCGCTTCGAGAGCCGGCTGCTGGTGAGCTTTGCCATGCTGGCCGTGGCGCTGTCCACGTTGGCCACCAACATCGCCGCCAACATCGTGAGTCCCGCCAACGACTTCGCCAACCTCTCGCCCACGCGCATCAGCTTCAAAACCGGGGGCTACATCACCGGCGTCATCGGCCTGCTGATTTTTCCCTGGAAGCTCATTGCCGACCCCTCGGGCTACATCTTCACCTGGCTGGTGGGCTACTCGGCCCTGCTGGGCCCCATTGGCGGCATCATGATTGCCGACTACTACCTGCTGCGCCACCAGCAGCTCGACGTGCCGGATCTGTACCAGTACCACGGCCGCTACACCTACCGCAACGGCTTCAATACCGCCGCCATCCTGGCCCTGCTCGTCGGCATTGCACCCAACGTACCGGGCTTCCTGGTGGCCATCGGCGGGCTGCCGAAAGACGCCGTGTGGTCCGGGCTGGTGGCGCTGTATAACTATGCCTGGTTCGTGGGTTTCGCGCTGTCGGCGGTGGTGTATGTGGCGCTGATGCGGGGGGTGAAGATGGTGGAAAGTTCTGCCCGTCCTTCGGTTTAAGTCACCTGTCATTAAATCGCCTGTCATCCTGAGCGGCGATTTAGTGACAGGCGTCTTAGCAACGTTTGCCCTGGTGATGGCCGCGCGTAAGGGCCTGCCGGCCGCCACGGCGTTTGAGGTAGCCGAGGCTTTTGAACTGCAAACGCCCCAGCTGGAGGCCATCTACGAGCTTTCCACCAAGACGCTGCGCAGCTATACGCAAAGCAAAAAGCTGCTTAACGCGGCCGGCAGCGAGAAAACCCTCAAGATTATTGCTCTCTACCAGCTGGGCGTGGAAGTGTCCGGCGACGCGCCGGCCTTCCGGCATTGGCTGGGCAAGCCCGCCCACGGCCTGGCCGGCGAAGTACCGCTGCCCCTGCTCGAAACCAGCGGCGGCATCGACCTGGTGGCGGAGGAGCTGAGCCGCATTGCCTACGGCGACCTGGCCTAACTGCCGCGTATGCTCGTGTACCGCATCTGCCTGGCCAAATACGCCGACGACCTGTTTGCCGCCGGCCGCCGGGCCCGCTGGAACACCCCGGATAAGTTCGTGATTTACACCGCCGCCACCCGCGCCCTGGCCTGTCTCGAAAACGTGGTCCATCGCAGCGGGGAGGGCCTCAACGGGCAGTTTCGGGTCCTGGTTATCGACGTGCCCGACGACCTGGCCGTGGCCGAAATAACCACCGGTCAGCTGCCCGCCGGCTGGGCGCAGGCCAGCCGCTACGCTATCTGCCAGCCCTTGGGCGACGCCTGGTACGAGGCCCGCCCGGCGGTCGTGCTGCGGGTGCCCTCGTCCATCGTATCTCAGGAAGCCAATTACATACACCCGCCACCCCGATTTCAGGCGCATCCGGCTGCTCACCCAGGAAGAATTCGGCTTCGACGCCCGCATCAAGGCCCCGGAGCCGGAGTAAGCGATACGCCCGCAGCTGCTGGAGCTACTGCGGGCTGGCGGGACAAACCCAGTTGGAAAGCAGAATTTAGCGGACCAAACAACCCGGCAGGGCCTGCCGGACATACCAAAATATCGGCGGCGGCGTTCTGCGAGTCGACCAAAATGGCTTTTAGCGCAACCCACCGCCTTTTTTCGCTACTTTTGGCCAGCATCGGGCCGCTTGCGCCCTCTCCCCGTAACGCCTCGTAATGAAGATAATTTCCCGGATTGCGCTGGCTGCCACGCTCAGCGCGGCGGCTCCAATAGCCGCGCACGCCCAGCAGACGCAGGTTTTTGCCGCCGATGAACGCCACTTTCAGGAAGGCCTCGAGCTCTTCGACCGCGGTAAGTACGGGGCCGCCCAGCAGGCCTTCCAGCGCTACCTCGACCTGACCCAGCGCCGCACCGGCGAGCTGCGCGACCGGACCATTGAGGCGGAATACTACTACGCCGTGGCGGGCCTGAATCTCTCGCACCCCGATGCCGAAGACCGGATTCTGGCCTTCGCGGCCCACAACCCGACCCATCCGAAAGCCGCCGTGGCCTTCTTCGAGCTGGGCAAGTTCTACTTCGACCAGAAGAACTACGCCAAGAGCATCGACTACCTGCAGCGCGTGGGGGCCAACAACCTCTCCAACGACCAGCGCGCCGAGTCGGAGTTCAAGCTCGGCTACAGCTACTTCGCCCAGAAGGAGTTCGACAAGGCCAAGCTGCTCTTCGACCGCAACAAGCAGGGCAACCACCAGTACCGCTACGCCAGCTCCTACTACGCGGGCTACCTGGCCTTCCGCGCCGGCGACTACCCCGGGGCCCGGAAGGATCTGGCTATTGCCGAGGAAAACGACGCCTACAGGCCCGTGGTGCCCGCCATCATGAGCCAGATCTACTACAAGGAAGGCAACTTCGACGGCCTGATCGACTACGGCACCAAAGCCCTGGCCCAGACCCCGCCGCCCCAGGGGGCCGATGAAATTCAGCTGCTGGTGGGCGACGCCTTCTACCAGAAGCAGGACTACAAGCAGGCCGCCGCGTATTTCGATCAGTACGCCGCGGGCCGCAAGAAGGTGGAGCCCAAAGTGCAGTATAAGATCGGCTACGCCAACTACAAGATGGGCGACTTCAAGGGCGCCATCGGCAGCCTGAAGGGTGTGGCCGCCCAGCGCGACTCCCTGGGGCAGAACGCGGCCTACCACCTGGGGCTGAGCTACCTGCAAACCAGCCAGAAGCAGTTTGCCCTGGCCGCCCTCGACGCCGCCCGCAAGGCCGCCTTCGACCGCAACATCACCGAAAACGCCACGCTCAAGTACGCCCAGATCAACTACGAGCTGGGCAACTCGCCGGAGGTAATTGCCGCCCTCCGGGACTTCAACAAGAAGTTTCCGCGCTCCAGGAACGGGGCCGCGGCCGACGACATCCTGAGCGAGAGTTTCCTGAACTCGTCGGACTACGCCCAGGCCCTGCGCTACCTCGACGGGCTCGACGACCGCAGCACCAGGCTCAACGCCACCTACCAGCGCGTGGCTTATCTGCAGGCTGCCACGCTCTACAATAACGGTCAGTATTCCGACGCGCTGCCGGTGCTGGACAAGTCGTTGAAATACCCGCAGGACGACGCGCTGCGCGCCGCGGCCCAGGTGCTGAAAGGGGAGGTGTACAGCGTGGGGCAGAAATACCCCGAAGCCATTCAGGCCTACACCGCCGCCGCCCGCACCGCCCGCGACGGGGCCGCGGCCGAAACCGACTTCGACCAGAAGGCCCGCTACGGCCTGGGCTACGCCTACTACAACACCCAGCAGTACGACCGCGCCCGCACCCAGTTCCAGGCCTATCTGAAGGACCCGATTGCCCGGCCCACCGACGCGAACTACTACGACGTGACCCTGCGTCTGGCCGACACCTACTACATTGCCAAGAGCTACCAGCAGGCCCTGGACCTCTACGAAAACGTGATTCAGGCCAATGCCGCCGATAAGGACTACGCCTACTACCAGAAGAGCGTGACGCTGGGCCTGCTCGGCCGCCGGGAGGAAGCCACCAAAACCCTGGGCACCCTGCTGCGCACCGCGCCCACCTCGCGCTACGCCGACGATGCCGTGTTCCAGCAGGCTCAGTTCGACTACGAGGCCGGCGACTTCCAGCCCGCCGTGGATGGCTTCACCCGCCTGATTCAGAATCGGCCCAACTCGCCGCTGATTCCGCCGGCCCTGCAGAAGCGCGGCGTGGCGTATGCCAACCTCAACCAGCACGACAAAGCCGTGACCGACTTCCGGCAGGTGCTCACGCAGTTTCCGCGCACCAAATCGGCCGGCAGCGCTATTTTCAGCCTCCAGGAAAGTCTGACGGCCCTGGGCAAGACGGAGGAGTTTGACCAGTACCTGGCCCAGTTCAAGCAGCAGAACCCGGAAAGCAGCGCCACCGAAAGCGTGGAGTTTGAGGCGGCCAAGTCGCTATACCTGGCCGAGAAGTACGCCCAGGCCATTCCGCGCCTCGAAGCCTACCTGAAGCAGTACCCGACCACCACGCTGGCCGCCGACGGCCGCTACTTCCTGGCCGATGCCCTGCTGAAAACCGGCAGGAAGACCGACGCCCTGGCCCGCCTGAAGGCGGTGGTACAGGAAGGCAAGAGCGAGTTTGTGAACCGCGCCGTGGGCCGGGTGGCCGACCTGGAGCTGGAGAACAAGAACTACCCCGAAGCCATCAAATACTACGGCCGCCTGCGGGAGTCGTCGCAGAACAAGCGCGAAGTGGCCACGGCCAGCATCGGGCTGCTGAAGAGCTACTACGAAAGCGGCGACTACGCCGCCACCCGCCGCGTGGCCGAGGAGCTGCGCGCCCTGAGCGGGGCCACGCTCAACGCTACCAACGCCGCCACGCTCTACCTGGCCAAGGCCAGCTACAAAGCCGCCAACTTCGACCAGGCCCTGCCGGAGCTGACCACGGCCGCCGCCGCCACCGACGAAACCGGCGCCGAAGCCCAGTACCTGCTGGCCGACGTGCTGTTTCAGCAGAAGAAGTACCCCGAAGCCCTGGATGCGGCCTACAAGACCAACTCCTCGAACTACGAGCTCTGGCAGGGCCGGGGCTTCCTGCTGATTTCGGACATCTACCAGGCCCAGGGCGAAACCTTCCAGGCCCGCGCCACGCTGACCTCCGTCATCGAGAACAAATTCCCGGTGGCTGAAATCATCGAAGGCGCGAAGCAGCGGCTGGCGGCCCTGCCGGCCGAAACTCCCGCCGGCGGCTCCGGCACGGGTACTCCGACGGGCGGCACGAAAACGCCGCCGACGAAGGCCCCGTCCAGGACGGCCACGCCAAAAACGCCCGCCAAAGGCAAGGCGCCGGCCCGCAATCTGGTGCCCACCCAAACGGCGCCGGCCGATTCTTCGGCCACGCCTACGCCCGGCGAGGAATAGGGGTACAGAGGCATCCTTGCGGCTAAACAACCACCATACCGGTTGAGCCGCAAGGATGCTCCACATTCCTGAGCGGATCGGAATCAGCTCTATTTAATAGGAGTAGAGCTGCTTATTTAAATCAACCCTGCAAGTCAATGGCGCGGCGGGAACACCAAGCCCCCCAGTCCCTGAGACCCCAAGACCCCACCATATGACCCTTCGTCAACCATTCGCCCTGGCCCTTCTGCTGGCGGCGGCCGCGCCCCTCACCACGCAGGCCCAACGCACCACCAGGCCCGGGGGCAAGATTGAGGACGCCGAGATTGAAATCGTGAAGGAGCGGGTAAACCAGCTGCCCGAGGCGACGCGCAACTTCGAGAAAATCCGGATCGACGCGCCTACTAAGCAGGCGGGCAAAGTCACCTATACCTACCCCGATTTCCGCCTGCCCGCCGACCGGCTCAACCCCTCGGTGCGCGTGCTGACCATCCGCCAGGAAGAGCTGACGCTGCAAACCGGTAATTACGTGAAGGCCGGCCTGGGCAACTACGGCACCACCTACGGCAAAATCTACCTGCACAACACCCGCAGCGACGCGGCTTCCTACGGCCTCGATTTCAGCCATATGGCCTCGGCCAATGGGCCCATCGACAAGAAAAACTCGGGCTTCAGCCAGAACAGCCTCGGCCTGAACGGCGAAACTTACCGCGGCCCGATGACGCTGGGCGCGAAGGTGGATCTGGGGCGGGAGCGCTACAATTTCTACGGCTACAACCGCAACACGCTGAAGCTGCCGCCCGAAACCGACAGCCTCAAGCAGGTGTTCTACCGCGCCGCCGCCAAGGTGTACGCCCGCAACCGCGCCGCCGATGCGGCCTTCCAGTATGAGGCCAGCCTGGGCTTCAACTATTGGAAAGACAACTTTGAGGCCACCGAAAGCAACGTCCACGCCGGGCTGCGCTCCGGCTACGCCCTCAGCGAGAAAAGCCGGGTGAGTGTGAATGGCGACGTGTCGTTCATTTCCCAGAAAGACTCGGCCTACTCCGTGAGCCGGCCCTTCGTGCAGGTGACGCCGGCCTACGAGCTGACCCTGAATCGGCTGAACGTGTCGGTGGGGGCCACGCTGGGCTACACCGGCGACACCATCCGTCGGGTCCAGCAGTTCAACGTGTACCCGGCCATTCGCCTGGGCTACACCCTCGTCGAGGATAAGTTCGTGGCCTTTGCCGGCCTGGGCGGGGCGCTGCAGCGCGTCACGCTCTACGACCTGAGCACCGAAAACCAGTGGCTGGCCAGCCGCCAGCGCGTGGCCGACACCCACCGCGGCCCGACGGTGTACTTCGGCTTCAACGCCACGCCGGCCCGGGCCCTAGCCGTGAATGCCAAGGTGACGCTGAGCAACGACCGGAACCTGTACTTCTACAAAAACGCACTCCGGGATTCCACCCGGTTCGACCTGGTCTACGATCAGAAAGCCACCCAGCTGGTCAACATCCACGGCGAAATCCTGTACAACGCCGCTGAGCAGGTCCGCATCGGCTTCAAGGCCGACTACAATGGCTACAAGGTAAAATCTCTGGCCAAGGCCTACCACCGCCCGGCCTTTCAGTCCACGCTGTTTGCCACCTACAATATGTACGGCAAGCTGCTGCTGGGCGCTGAGCTGTACACCTATAGCGCCAGCTTCGGGTCCAGCACCCGAAAAGCTACCGTGTTTGATCCGCCGGTCCTGTACCGGGAAATACCTACCGCTACCGATGCCGTCATCGACCTGAACCTGCGGGCGGATTACCGTATTATGGAAAATCTGTCCATCTTTGCTTCCGGCAATAATTTGCTGAACCGCAAGTACGAGCGTTTCCTGAACTACCCAGTGAAGGGCCTCAACGTACTGGCGGGCGTAACCTACGACTTCTAGAACCCGACTGAGTTGATGCCGTATTCGCCTTCATCCTAGTGCCCGCAAGGCCTTCTGGTCGCCCGCAACCCGCTTTTTGCCCTTCGGCACCAGCGGCTCGGCCGCCCGGAAGGTCTTTCGCGTTGCCTGCCTGAAAGCCCTGCTTCACCCCGTCCTTACACCATTGCCCCATGCAGCTTTCCGACCATATCCGCACCCTGCTCCGGGACCACGACTGCGTTATCATTCCTGATTTCGGGGGCCTGATTGCTGATTACGCCCCGGCCAGCATTCACCCCGTGCGCCATACGCTGGCTCCGCCGGCCAAGCGCATTGCGTTCAATCAGTCACTGATCCGTAACGACGGGCTGCTGGTAGACGCACTGAGCACGGCGCTGAATGTGTCGCCCACCCAGGCCCGGCAGCTCGTGCGTGATGCCGTATTGCGCCTGCAGGCCGAGCTGGAAACCGGTCAGCGGACGGAGCTGGCGGGTATCGGCATTTTCCGCCGTTCCGCAGGCCGGGGCCTCGACTTCGAATACACGGGCCAGCAGAACCTGCTGGCGGCCAGCTACGGCCTGCCCGAGCTGGTGTCGCGCCCCATCCGGGCCACCGATGCGCTGCTGGCCCGCGACCGGCAACCCGCCGCGCCGTTGCTCACCGTGAGCCGCTCGCGCCGGCTGGCCCGGGCCTTCCGGGCCGCCGCTACGCTAATTATTGCGGGCCTGGTTCTGTCGGCTAACTACCAGATTGCCTTGAAGCTGGGCTACCTGCCTGAAAGCCTTACTCTAAATACCGCCTGGGCTCCCCAGCCAACGTCAGGTCAGCCCGTAGCCGGGCCAACGGCAGAGCCCGTCATTTCCCGGCAGCAGGCCACGCTGGCCAACAATGGCTGGTCGGAAGCATCACCCGCGGCGGCGGTATCTATTGAAGCCGCCGGGTCGGTGGCTGAGTCTGCGGCCCCGGTTGCCAAGGTGGTAGTGGCCAAAACTCCCGCTGTCGTAGCCGTTCGTAAGCCGGCTGTAGCCAAAGCTCCGGCTAAGTCGTCAGTGGCTCCCGTCGCTAAGCCCGTGGTAGCTGCTCCGGCCGCCGCCGCGGGTCCGACTACAATTAAAGGCCGCACAGGTCGTTCCTTCATCATTGTGGGCGCCTATACCACCCTGGCGCACGCCGAAAAGGGCCGCTTAGCCCTGGTTCGCCACGGCCACCGCGAGGCAAAAGTAGTGTTGCCGGCCCGGGGCAGCCGCCAGTACCGCCTGTCTGCCGTCGACTTTGCCAGCAAGGCGCAGGCACAGCAACAATTGCCCCTGGTGCGGAAGCACTTAGGTTCTGATCTTTGGGTTCTCAATTACTAGCATGACCGCATTCCTGCTGCAGATTACCACCGCCGCTACCACTGCCACCGATACTGCCGCTACCGCCGCCGCCACCGGCGCCGCCGCCACCGTTACCACCGACCTCTCGCTGCTCGACCTGATTCTGAAGGGGGGCTGGATTATGCTGCCGCTGCTGCTGCTGTCGTTCGTGTCGCTTTACATCATGATCGAGCGCTTCATCACCATTCGCCGGGCCGCCGTCAACCCGGAGTCGTTCATGGGGGGTATCCGGGGGCTGATGGTGAAGGGTGATTTGCAGGGAGCCAAGATGCTGTGCGCGCAAAACCCGTCGCCACTGGCGCGGATGATTGAGAAGGGCATCCGCCGGGTGGGCCTGCCGCTGAAGGACATTGAAGCCAGCGTGGAAAACGTGGGTAAGATCGAAATTGCCCGCCTCGAAAAGAACATCAGCATTCTGGGCATTATCGCCGGTATTGCCCCTATGCTCGGCTTCGTGGGTACCATCATCGGGGTAATCAAGATTTTCTACGCCATCAGCGCCACCGGCGACTTCGGCATCGCCCAGATTTCGGGTGGTCTGTACACCAAGATGGTGACCTCGGCCGCCGGCCTGATCGTGGGCATCATCGCCCACATCGGCTACCACTGGCTCAGCATCATGGTCGAGCGCCTCGTCTTCCGCATGGAAAACTCGGCCATCGAATTCATGGACATCCTGCAGGATAATTAGTAATTAATAATTAGGAATGAAGAATTAGCCGACAGGCTGAAGCGATTCCTAATTCTTAATTCCTAATTGTTAATTCTTAATTGATTCCAATGGACCTCAGCCGGCGCCGTAAGCTTTCCTCGCACGTCGAGACCAGCTCGATGAACGACATCATGTTCTTCCTGATGCTGTTCTTCCTGATCGTGAGCACCATGGTCAACCCCAACGTGATTAAGCTCATGCTGCCCAATGCCCGCTCGGGCAAGGCGGTGATGAAGCAAACCATCAACGTATCGGTCGATGCGGCCGGGGCCTACTTTCTGGACCGCGAACCGGTGACTTCGGCCACGCTGGAGCCGGCCCTGGCCCAGCGCATTGCGGGGCTGGAAAGCCCGACCGTCGTGCTGCGGGTCGACTCGTCGCTGAACGTGCAGAAGCTGGTCGATATCCTCGAAATCGGCAACCGGCTCAAGGTGAAGATGGTCATGGCCACGCAGGCCCAGCAGTCGTCCGCCCAATGAGTTGCCGGTTTTGGGTTGCGGGTTGCCGGTTTGTTCAACGAGTACCACCCAGAACGGGCAACGAGCACCTCCAACCCGCAACGAATGCTTCATGGGCTATGTTGGGCAAATGAAAACTGGTAACTGGCAACCCGCAACCGGCAACTGATATGGACTACCGCGAAGAGCACCGCCGCGAGGCGCTAATTGGCACGGTGGCTATCCATGCGCTGCTGGCCGCAGCCTTCATCTTCACCATCTTTAAAGGACCCGATCCGCCGCTGGCCGCCTTTGGGGGCGATGGGGTGGAGCTGAATTACGGCATCGACGAGGCCGGCTCCGGCGACGTGCAAAGCAAGGCCCTAGCCAACGAGTCGCCAAACCGGGAGGACAGCCGCCCGCCCGCCTCTTCGCCCGACCCCACGCCGCGCCCCGTGCAGCAGGCTGCGGAGCCCGTCCCTCAGGAAGCGTCCGAGGATAAGATCATCACCAGCGAAGCCGAGGAAAGCCCGGTGAGCGTGCCGCCGGTGGAGAAAGCCGCGCCGCGCCGCGAAGAAGTGAAGGAAGTACCCCGGCCTGCCGAAAAGCCGCGGACGCTCTACACGCCCAAAGGCAGCGCCAACGGTGGCGGCAACGGGGAAAACGGCACCAGCAACGCCCCGACCGGCAACAACAACGGCGACCGGCCCGGCTCCGTCGGCGACCAAGGCGACCCGAACGGCTCTTTGGATGCCAAGGCCTTGTACGGCCAGCCCGGCAGCGGCGGTAGTGGTAGAACTCCCGGCTCCGGCGGCCTGGAAATGGCGGGCTGGGCCTTCGTGAAGATTCCCGCCGTTGATTACGTGGATAACTCTTCCGGCTTTGCCCGCTTCAAAATCAAGATCAACGCCGATGGGGAAGTGGAAGCCGTGACCAAGGTTTCCGGCAACGTGACGCCGGCCCAGGAAAAGGTGTGCCGCGATGCGCTGCAAAACGCTGACTTCCGCCGCACCAGCGCCACGGCGGGCGGCGCTACCGGCTTCTACACCTTCCGCTTCACGGTGCGCTAAACTATCTACTCCAGCAAAAAGCGCCGTCGGTCGGAATTCTCCGGCCGGCGGTTTTACTTTTGCGGGCAGGAGTGGTGCCACGACTTTTTCGGTCGTGGTACCACTATCGTTGCTGATGCCTTCAACGATAGTGGTACCACGACCGAAAAATTCGTGGCACCACCACCACCACTTCCCCCCGCTTTCAGCCTTGCCTTCCGATGACCTATGCCGAAACCCTAGCCTTTCTCTACGACCAGCTGCCGATGTTTCAGCGGGTAGGGGATGCGGGCTACAAGCCCGGCCTGGCCCGTACCGAGGCCCTGGCCGAAGCTACGGGGAATCCGGAGCGGCGGTTCAAAGCCGTGCACGTAGCGGGGACCAACGGTAAAGGCAGCAGCTCCAACCTGCTGGCCGCCGTCCTGCAGGCCGCCGGCTACAATGTCGGGCTGTATACCTCGCCCCACCTGCGGGAATTTACGGAGCGCATCAAAATCAACGGTCAGGATCTGGCCCCGGAGTATCTGGTGGAATGGGTGGCGCAATGGCGGCCGTTATTTGCCCAGGTGCAGCCCTCGTTCTTTGAGATGTGCGTGGCGCTGGCCTATTCCTACTTCGCCGAGCAGCGGGTGGATATTGCCGTCGTGGAAGTAGGCCTGGGCGGGCGGCTCGATTCCACCAACATCATTACCCCGCTGGTGTCGCTCATCACCAACATCAGCTTCGACCATCAGAACCTGCTGGGCGATACGCTGGCCGAAATTGCGGCCGAAAAAGCCGGCATCATCAAACCCGGCGTGCCGGTCATCATCGGCCAGACCCAGCCCGGAGTGGCGGCCGTGTTTCAGCAAAAAGCGCAGGCCCTCGACGCCCCGCTGCTTTTTGCCGATCAGCAGTATCAGGTAGCCCAACCCGGCGAGGCGGCCCCGGACGCGGACGCGCAGCAGCTGCAAATCAGCGGGGCCGCCCACCTCGAAGCGCTGGAGCTGGCCTTAGCCGGCGATTATCAGCGGCTGAACCTGCCCGGCGTGCTGGCCGTGGTGGATGAGCTGCGCCGCCAGGGCTTCGTGATTTCCGAAGCCGCCGTGCGGACTGGTTTGCGCGACGTGAGCCAACTCACCGGCTTTCGGGGGCGCTGGACCATTCTGGGCCGCCAGCCGCTGGTCGTCTGCGACACGGGCCATAATGAAGCCGGCATCCGTTTCGTGGCGGCCCAGCTGGCGCGGCTGCCCTACCGGCAGCTGCACTTCGTGCTGGGCGTGGTGAACGATAAGGACGTGACGAAAATGCTGAGCCTGCTGCCAACGGCGGCAACCTATTACTTTTGCCAGGCCGCAATTCCGCGGGCCCTGCCGGCGGCTGACCTCGCCCAGCAGGCCGCGGTTTTTGGGTTGAGGGGTCAGGCGTATGGCCCCGTGATGGCAGCCGTGGCGGCGGCCCGCGCCGCCGCCCGCCCCGAAGACGTGGTGTTCATTGGCGGCAGTACCTTTGTGGTGGCCGAAATCGAAGGCCTGTAAAGCTGGCTGCTGGTTTTTGGTTTATAGTTTTTGGTTTTTGGCCGGTGCTGTTTCTACGCCGTGGGCCCCACCCGAGACCGGCCAAAAACCAAAAACCAACAACCAATTGGTTTATGGTTTTTGGTTTATGGCCGGTGCTGTTTCTACGCCGTGGGCCCCACCCGAGACTGGCAAAGAGCCAAAAACCAACAACCAAAAACCAACCAACCGAGACTGGCAACGAGCCAAAAACCAACAACGAATAACCAAAAACCAATTCAGTGAGTCGAGTAAAACAGAAGCGCTTTGCCAACAACGCCGAGCGGCCCGATATTGTGGAGCCGGGCAAGGAAAACTTTCAGCAGCTGGGTGGCCGGTGGCAAACCGATTTTTTCGCCCGCCCCAATCCGATTACCCTGGAAGTGGGCTGCGGCAAAGGGGACTATACTGTGGGCCTGGCCGAGCGCTACCCCGCCCGCAACTTTCTGGGCCTCGACATCAAGGGGGACCGGATCTGGAAGGGGAGCCACCGGGCCCAGGAGCTGGGGCTGACCAACGTGGGCTTCGTGCGGATGCGCGCCCTCGACCTGCTCGGGCAGTTTGCTCCCGGCGAGCTCAGCGAAATCTGGATTACGTTTCCCGACCCGCGCCCCCGCCTCGGCGACGCCAAGCGCCGCCTCACGGCCCCGCGCTTCCTGAACCTGTATCAGCAGCTGGTGCGCCCCGGGGGACTGATTCACCTCAAGACCGACGACGAAGCCCTGTTCGACTACTCGCTGGAAGTGGTGCAGCAGCGCCCCGGGGCCACCGTACGGGTTCATACCAGGGACTTGTATGCCACCCCGGAGCTGCTCCCGCACGCGGAAGATATCCAGACGCACTACGAGCGGCGCTTCCGGGCCGAGGGTATTCCGATCAAGTATCTGCAGTTTCAGGTAAGCTAACCCGTCCTTTTTCCGAAGCTGCCATGGCCCCCTTGCCGCCCCACCAGCGCCCCGGGCCCGCCCCGGTGGGGCGGGCGGTACCAGGTACCGGCTGCGCCAAGCCACGGGCTGGCTGCGGGCTGGCCGCGGTTTGGCGAACCGGGATATGACCTGATTGCCGTAAGGTTAGCCGAATGAAAATTCGGCTATTCGTCGTCCAGCTGCTCGAAAATGGCTTCCAGTTCGGTAAAGTCCCGCAGGCCGGTTTTGATTTCCTCCCCCCCGTCCAATACCAGACCAGCGGGTTGAATCCGTTCCACGAAGGTCCGGATAGAAGTCGCACCCGCGAAGCCGGGCCCCAGCCATATCTTATAGGTGCGAGCCTGTTGGGTGAGCTGGGCCAGCTGCATGGGCGTAAGCGGATGCGGCGGCGGAGTAGCCAGCAGGAAGCCGGCCACCTGGTTCTGCTGGTCGTGGAAGCGCTTTTCGACATCTTCGGGCAGCATATCCGGAATCCACTTAATGAGTTTCAGGGCCGGGACGGTCAGGCGGGCCAGTTCTTCGGCGGGGCGACGCCGGTGCAGCAGCACGTAGTGCAGACCACAGGCCTGCGCCAGCGTGTTGATTTCATCTACGGCCAGCGTATCGAACTCGCCTACCAGCTGCACGCCCGCCACCCAGCCGCTGAGCTCCCGCACCGCCTCCGGCTGCAGATAGCCGGGCAGGGCCGGGTCGAGACGGAAGGTCAGGTATTCGGCCCCCATGCCCGCGCAGTAACGGGCATCGGACAGGTTGTTGATGCCCCGAACCAGCACCGGCGTAATCAAAGACATGGCAAGACCAAAAGCAAAGCAATAATGACTGCGCCCACCCTAAGCACGGTGCAATATTGGGAATAAAACTGCTGACTTGGATGAATTCAAGGTTTTTCTGGGCTAATAGCTTAAGGATAAGCTTGCTGCCTCCCGTGGCCCTGGCGCCGACGGCCTGGCGCCGCCCGGATGCTGGCGGCCAGCTTCCGGGAGCGAAACAGCGGGCCGCCCAACCGCGGACTTCCTACCTTTGCGCAACGGCGGCGGAAACTTTCAGCTCGCCTCTTTGCTTTTCACTTGTATGAATACGAATACGTCAGACACAAAAGGCCGGGTCCTGGTTGCCATGAGCGGCGGCATTGACTCGTCCGTCGCCGCCGTCCTGCTGCACGAGCAGGGGTATGAAGTGGTGGGCATGACCATGAAAACCTGGGACTACGCCTCGGCCGGCGGCTCCAAGAAGGAAACCGGCTGCTGCTCGCTCGACAGCATCAACGACGCCCGCCAGATTGCCGTGGAGCTGGGCTTTCCGCATTACATCATTGACATTCGCGAGGAGTTCGGGGATTTTGTTATCAACAATTTCACCGATGAATACCTGGCCGGCCGCACGCCCAATCCGTGCGTGCTCTGCAATACCCACATCAAGTGGGATGCCCTGCTGCGCCGCGCCGATCAGCTCGGCTGCCGGTTCATTGCCACCGGCCACTATGCCAACGTGCGCCACGAAGAGGGCCGTTATATCGTAAGTAAAGGCCTCGACGAAAATAAGGACCAGTCCTACGCGCTCTGGGGGGTGAGCCAGGAGAGTCTGGCGCGCACGCTGTTCCCGCTGGGGGGCATGCGCAAAACTGAAATCTACGACGAGGCCCGCCGCCGCGGGTTCACCGAGCTGGTAAACAAGCCCGAGAGCTACGAAATCTGCTTTATTCCCGACAACGACTACCGGGGCTTTCTGCGCCGGCGGGTGGAAGGACTGGAAGCCCGGGTGGCGGGTGGCGAGTTTATAATGCGCGACGGTACCGTGCTGGGCCACCACGAAGGCTACCCGTTCTACACCATCGGGCAGCGTAAGGGGCTGGGCATTGCCCTGGGCTTCCCGGCCTACGTGACCGAAATCCGCCCCGATACCAACCAGGTGGTGCTGGGCAACTTCGACGACCTGGCCAGTACCCGCACGCTGGTGGGCAAGCTCAACATGGGTAAGTTCGCGTCGCTGGAAGGGCGGGGGCTGGTGCCGAGCCAAACCAAAATCCGCTACAACCACGACGGCTCCCCCGCGTTTCTGGAACAGATCGGCGACAAAATCCACGTTTACTTCGAGCAAGCCGTGCACGCCGTGACCCCGGGGCAGGCCGCCGTGTTCTACGACGGGCAGGATGTGCTGGGCGGCGGCTGGATTGAGCGTCACGTCATCGGCGAAGTTCCCGTATCTTCCCTTCATCCTGCCGTTGTTACGTCCTAACCGCTTTTATCCGATGTCCTTTTCTTTCCGTGGCACCCCGGCGCTGTTTGCCACCGCCAGCCTGCTGATGCTCCTGGTCGTTGGCTGCCAGAATGAATCGGAGCCCGGCCCCGAAGCCGGCACTGATTACTACCCCCTGGTCGTCGGCGACTACCGGGTATTTGCCGTGGTCGATTCGGTCTGGGTGAACTACCAGCTGCAGCCGGTGAACCGCTTTCAGTTCCGGGAGCGGCTCACGGAGAAAATCACGGACGCCAGCGGTCAGCCGGCCTACCGGCTCGTGCGCTCCAGACGGACGCTGCCCACGGATACCTGGCGCGACGACAGCGTAATGGTGATCAGGGCCGATGACAAAACCCTGCAGCTCACGCGCAACAACCGCCGCACGGTGGAGCTGGTGTTTCCGGTGCGGCCGGAGCACAGCTGGAACCGGGATGCCTTCAACTCCCGCGATACTATTGTCGCGGAAAACCGCCAGTATCTGCGCGTCGGTAAAGTTTTTGAAACCAGGGCCAACAACCAGCCCGTGCGCTACGAGAATACCCTGACCACCGAGGATGTGGAGGCTGTGGCCTTCGATGATGGGGTATTCAATGTAGCCAAGTACCGCCAGGTCTATGCCAAGGGCAGCGGGCCGGTGTATCGGATGCGCCGCCGACTAGCGTATTGCAATGGCGGTACCTGCGACCCGGATCGAATTTTCCAGGGACAGATCCGAAGGGAAGCCTTACTGGAAAAAGGCAATACCCCTTGAATTTCCTTTGTCGGATCAGCGCCCGCCAGGGCTGCTGCCCGGCAAGGTCTGTAAGCGCGGCTGGTGATTTTCACCAGCCGCGCTTTTTTTAGGCGACCCCTCTGCTTTAGCACTGTTTGCGACTCAGCCCGGTTAATCTGACCCGCCGGGGTTATCAGGGCGTAACTCCTCGTCAAATCCGTATCTTTCCGTACGTCCACTCTCACTCTTCTTCATGCGCTTTTCCCAATTCCTTCTTCTCACCGGGCTCTGGGCCGGGGCGGGAACTACGCTGGCTGCAGCGGAGCCAACCGATGGCCCGTCTGCCCGGCCCTCCGCGGCCACGGTGCGCAAGCACCTGATCTATTTCACCAACAAGGCGAATTCGCCCTTCAGCCTCAGCCAGCCCCAGGCTTTTTTATCGGGGCGGGCTTTGCAGCGGCGTACCCGGCAGGGCATCGCGCTCAAGCCCCGCGACCTGCCCGTGAACCCGGCTTACGTGGCTCAGGTGAAGGCCGTAGCCGGCGCCAAGCTCTGGTATACGTCCCGCTGGTTTAACGCCGCCGTCGTTTCCTGCGACTCGGCTACGCTGACGCTGATTCGCAATCTGAGCTGCGTGCAGGGCGCGCAGACGCTCAACCGCGGGCTGGCCGGCCCGCGCCAGCCCACCGACGAGCCGGTTTCGCCCCAGGTCCAGGCCAAAAGCCCCGCCGACTATGGTATTGCCTACGGCCAGGCCCAGATGATTGGGGCCGTGGCTATGCACAACGCCAACTTCCGGGGTGAGGGAATGCAGATTGCCGTTTTCGACGCGGGCTTTCCGGGCGTAAATCAGATTCCGGCCTTCGCGCCCCTGTTTCAGGAGCAGCGCCTGGCCAGCACCTTTAACTTTGTCGACAAAATCCCGAACGTGTACCTGCGCAACAACCACGGGACGCTCTGTCTGTCGACGATGGCGGCCAACCAGCCGGGTACTTTCATTGGCACGGCCCCGAAAGCCACCTACCGGCTGTTCATCACCGAGGATATCAACTCCGAGCACCCGGTGGAGGAAGCCAACTGGCTCGTCGCCGCCGAATACGCCGACTCCGCCGGGGTCGACGTAATCAGCTCGTCGTTGGGCTACACCACGTTCGACGCGCCCTCCACCGATTACACCTACGCCGACATGAACGGGCGCACGGCTATTTCTACCCGGGCCGCCGTAGTGGCTTCCCGCGTCGGGATGCTGGTCGTGAACAGTGCCGGCAACGATGGCAACTCCAGCTGGCGTTATATCTCGGCCCCCGCCGATGCCGATTCCGTGCTGACGGTAGGCGCCGTGAACGCCCAGCGCAACCACGCGTCGTTCAGCTCCTACGGCCCCACGGCCGATGGCCGCATCAAGCCCAACGTGGTAGCTCAGGGGCAGCAGGCGGCTGTCCTGAATTCTTCCGGGGGCACCGCCACCAGTAACGGCACCTCCTTTTCCTGCCCCATTATGGCGGGCATGGCTACCGGCTTCTGGCAGGCCAACCGCAAGCTGACCGTGCAGCAGGTTATCGGCTTCCTGCAGAGTTCGGGCTCCCTGGCCGCTACGCCCAACAATACGCTGGGCTACGGCATCCCCAACTTCGTCACGGCCTACAACCTGGCTAACCCTAACAATCCGCTGGCTTCGGCCAGTCCGGTGCCGGCCGACGAGGTGCTGGCTATTTATCCCAACCCCAGCCGGGGCGAAGAGCTGAATCTGCAGCTGGGGGCAGCCTTCCGCGCTCTGCCGCTGCAGGTGCGGGTGTTCGATTCCCGGGGCACCCTCGTGCGGGAGCTACAGCTGGCTCCGGCCAACGCGGCCGATATCCGGCTGTCAGCGGGTCACCTCGCCAAGGGAATGTATACCTGCGTGGTGAGCTCGGCGAAAGCCCAGCGGACGGTGCGGTTCGTGAAGCTCTAGAATAAGCGGTGGCTTCGGCCGGCGGCGGGAAGGGGAGAACGTCGGGCAGCTGACTTTCTCCCCCTTTTAGTTTTTATTGGTAATTATTCCAACCATATTAGTGTTGGGAAGTAGCTGGAATCAGCGCCTGTTTCATTTTATTCGCCTTTTTACCTTCTGATCAGCATGTTGCAGCTCATGATTACTAAACGTATTGGCCGCCGCCAGTTTCACTTCACCGTCCAGGGCCCCAACCTGCACGAAGTGGTAGCCGAATACGACCGTCTCAGCTTCCCCGATGTGGCCGCCTGCGGCCTGTGCGGCTCCGACAACCTGGACCTGTCGTCGCGCCTGGCCCAGGACAAATTCAAGTACACCTCCGTCAAGTGCTTCGACTGCCGCGGCGACGTAACCTTCGGCAAAACCCAGAAGGACGACCAGACCTACTTCCTGCGCAAGCGCGAAAACGGCGACCTGGACTGGCAAGCCTGGAAGAAGCCGGTAGAAGGTAAATAGTAAATCGTTTATCGGCGGTTATCCTGAGCAAAGCGAAGGACCTTCCTCCGGGCAAAGCAGAAGCCGCGTTAAATGAGCAAAGCCCTTTTCCGTTGACGCGGAAAAGGGCTTTGTGCGTCGAAATGAGTTTGCAGTGCGGAATGAGGAAGGTCCTTCGCGCGGCTCCGGATGACAACCGTGAAAAAAGGAAGTCTCCGTACGGGGCCCGCCATACCAAAACCTGCCCCCCAATGCGTTACCTTCGTCGTATGAACCCGTCCCGACGTCTGGCCCCGCTACTGGCCCCATCTCTGCTTGCCGCCGACTTTGGCAACCTTCAATTTGAAACCGAGCGGCTGGCTACCAGCGCCGCCGACTGGCTGCACTGCGACGTGATGGATGGCCGCTTCGTGCCCAATATCTCCTTCGGCATTCCGGTGTTGCAGGCTATTCACCGCCACGCCCAACAGCCGCTCGACGTGCACCTCATGATTGAGGAACCCCAGCATTACCTGGCTGCTTTCCGCGACGCGGGGGCCGCCAACATCACCGTGCACTACGAAGCCTGTACGCATCTGCACCGCGTGATCCAGCAGATTAAAGCCCTGGGCTGCCGGGCCGGGGTTGCGTTGAATCCGCACACGCCGGTGTCGGTGCTCACCGATATTGCCGCCGACCTGGATCTGGTGTGCGTGATGTCGGTGAACCCGGGCTTCGGGGGGCAATCCTTTATTCCGAATACCCTGCGCAAGGTAGCCGACCTCAAAGAGCTGCTGCTCGACAACGGCTCCGGGGCGCTGATTGAAATTGACGGCGGCGTGACCCTCGACAACGCCAGTGCCCTGGTGGAAGCCGGGGCCGATGTGCTGGTGGCGGGCAGCTTCGTGTTCAACTCCCCCGACCCGGTGAAAACCCTGGCCGATCTGCGGGCTCACCTGATGGCGGCCGCCGCCCAAGAACAACCCTAATGCCGCCGCGTTACCGGAGGGTAGTAGAAGGACTAGCGGGCCGCGTGGTCTGGCTGGTCCTGATTTTTCTGTTCGTAACCCGGCCCGCCGCCCGGGCCCAGCAGGCCGCCCGGGTCCTGGTTGCGGGAACCGTACGCGACGCGTCCGGCCTGCCCCTGGAGCTGGTGGGCGTGGGCATCGAGGGCCAGGCCGGCGGGACCAGCACCGATGAGCGCGGCCGCTTTGCCCTCAACGTGGGGCGGCCCCTGAGTGGAAAGCCGCCCGTGCTGGTGGCCCGGCGTCTGGGGTATCTGGCCGTGCGCCTGCCGCTGAATCTGGCCAGCGGGCAGGAGCTGACCCTGACGCTGGTTGCCGACGCCCGGGCCCTGAAAAACGTGACCGTGCGCGGCGGCAACGACGCGGCCGACACCCGCGAGCAGGTCAGCATCACCCGCCTCGACCCCCGGGCGGTGAAAGAGCTGCCTTCTGCCTTCGGCGACTTCAACAAGATCCTGACTACGCTGCCCGGCGTGGTGGCCAACAATGAGCTGACCAGTACCTACTCGGTGCGCGGCGGCAACTACGACGAAAACCTGGTCTACGTCAATGGTATTGAGGTGTACCGGCCGTTTCTGATTACGGCCGCCCAGCAGGAAGGCCTGAGCTTCGTCAACCCCGATCTGGTGAGCCAGATTGAGTTTTCGACCGGCGGCTGGCAGCCCAAGTACGGCGACAAGCTGTCGTCGGTACTCAACATCGACTATAAAAAGCCCGCGCAGTTTGCCGGCTCGGCTACGGGCAGTCTGGTGGGCGGCACCATGCACGTCGAGGCCGTGTCGCCCAACAAGCGGGTGAGCTACCTGGCCGGCATCCGCTACAAGAATGCCACCTACGTGCTTCGCTCCCTTCAGCAGCAGCAGGGCGGCTACAACCCGACGTTCTACGACGGGCAGGCGTACGTCAGCGCCGCGCTGGGGCCGAAGGAAGATCTGGAGCGCACCAGCCTGAGCTTGCTGACCAGCTTTGCCCACAACGATTTTCGCCTCACCCCCGAAACCGGCCAGGCTACCTTCAGCACCGCCACCAACCAGTCTACGCGCCTGTTTATCGTCTACGACGGGCGCGAGCGGATGCAGTACGATACCTACCAGGGCGGGCTGAGCTTGAAGCACAACTTCACCCGCAACCTGCAGGGCGAGCTGCTGGCGGGGGCCATGACGTCGCGCGAGCTGGAATACCGCGACGTGGAAGCCAGCTACAGCTTCGCCGAAATCAACCGCGACCCTAATTCGCCCGACTTCAACCAGGCCGTGCGCCAGCGCGACGTGGGCTCCCGCTTCGACCACTCGCGCAACACCCTGATGGCCCGGATAGCCACCCTCGAAGGCCGGGGGCGCTGGACGCCGGGCCAGCGCCATACCGTGCGCTGGGGCCTGAAAGCGGGTCGGGAGCAGATTCAGGACCAGCTCAACGAATACCGCTACGTCGACTCGGCCGACTTCGTGCCCGACTATCGCCGGACCCGGCTGCTTTCCGACCTCGACCTGGCCAGCTACCGCTACCAGGGCTACGGCCAGCACACCCTGGCCCTGGATTCGCTGCGGACGCTTACCTACGGGGTGCGGGCCAGCTACTGGACCGTGAACGGGCAGCTGACGGTGAGCCCCCGGGTGCAGTATTCGTTTATCACCCGCCGGCGGCCTGATTTGTCGTTCAAGCTGGCTACGGGCGTATACTACCAGCCGCCATTCTACCGGGAGCTGCGCGACCAGAATACCGGCACCCGTGCCACGCCCCGGAGCGTACTGGTGCAGCGGGCCGGGCTGAATCCGGAGCTGCGGGCCCAACGCTCCCTGCATTTCATTGCCGGCACCGAGCTGCGCTTCCGCCAGTGGGAGCGGCCTTTCAAGTTCAGCAGCGAGGTCTATTACAAGTACCTCACCGACGTGGTGCCCTATGATATTGATAACGTGCGCCTGCGCTACTTCGCCAAGAACAACGCCACGGCCTACGCCGCCGGCCTCGATGCGCGGGTGAGCGGCGAGTTCGTGAAGGGCTCGGAATCATGGTTCAGCCTGGGCGTGCTCACCACCCGCGAGAATATCGACGGGGACTCTATTACGCTCTATGATGCGCAGGGGGCGGCCAGCGGGCGCGAAGCGCAGGGCTACATCCGCCGGCCCTCGGATCAACGGCTGAACTTCGGCATCTTCTTCCAGGACCAGCTGCCGAACAACCCAACGGTGAAAGGCTACGTGAATTTCGTGTTTGGTACCGGCCTGCCGTTCAGCCCACCGGCCCTGCCGGAGGAGCGCGGCACCACCAGGCTCACCCGGTCCTACAAGCGCGTGGACCTGGGCTTTTCCAAAGTCCTGTTTCTGGGCAACCGGCCGGAGGCCTCCCGCCGGCCCGGCCAGCTCGAAAGTCTGTGGGTCGGCCTGGAAGTGCTCAACGTGCTGGCCGCTAACAACGTGGCCGGCTACAGCTACGTGCAGGACGTGAATGCCCGCACCTACGCCGTTCCCAACTACCTGTCGCAGCGCGTGGTCAACCTGCGGGTGATTGCCAGATTTTAAAAGAAGTCTGAATTGGGATATACCCCTCGGTAACGCCTCTGGCAAAGCAACGGGCGGCAGTGAAACTGCCGCCCGTTGCTTTGCCACTTTATCCTGAAACCCTGAACGGAAAAATTCAGAATTCAGAATTCCCTTAGTACGCTTTGCTTTGCCATTCGGTGAGGGCGACGCGCATCCCCGGGAGCTGGGTTTTGAAGGCGGTATCCTGCTTCTCACCCAGCTTGATGGCCTTGCGGCCCACCTCAATGGCCGTGGCGTAATCCTGCTTGGACGCCAGCAGCCGGGCCTTGATCCAGGTGTTGTTGTAGGCTTCCTTCAGCCGGATGGACTCGTTGATGTAGCGCAGGGCCAGCTCCGACTCCAGGCTGTTCTGCACCAGATAGTCGGCGGCCTGGGCCAGCAGCTGCCAGTTTTTCGGCTGGGCGGTAATGGTTTTTTCGATGGTGGCCAGCACCTTGGTGTTCACGTCGGTTTCGACTATTAAACTCACCGTGCGCTTTTCCCAGGTCAGGTTGAGGCGGGCATGGTTGGGTTTGAGCTCCGAAAACCAGTACAGCAGGTTTTCGTGCATGGCCGCCGGTTCCGGGGTGCCCTTCAGGCGCAGCTGATCATCCTTGGCGTTGTAGCCCTCGGCTCCCCAGTGCGTCGTGACGCGGTTGAGGATCAGCTCCCAGTCCTGCCCGTCGTGGGGCACCACGTAGAAGGAGTAGCGTCCGGCCGGCACGGCCTGCCCGTTGAGCGTTACCGGGTCGGCGAAGGAAATCAGGGTATTCTCGTTGGCTCCGGCCCGCCACACCTGGTCGTAGGGTACCAGCGCCCCCCAGATGGCGCGGCCCCGCACGCTGGGCGAGTGATAGTCGATAACGACGTCGGTGAGGCCCACGGTCTGCTGCACCACGGCGTGCGGACTCATCTGGGGCAGGGGCAGCTGCTGCTGCTCGGCGTACGTCTGCGCCTGGGTAGCCCGGCCGGTAAGCAGGCAGCCGGCAAGGCCGCAACCAAGGAGCAAAGCAGAAAAGCGGGAGGAAAGCATAGGAGAGGAAGAAGCTGGAAAAGGACGCCGGACGGGCGCACTGCCCGTCTCCCGAAACAATAGTGCCAAAGATATGGTTGGCCCAAAACGGGAGCCCAAAGGTCCGGTTTTTGAATAATTTATTTGGGATAAAATTTTGTTCCCAGTCTGTCGCTTGTACATTTGCGCAGCAATTCGCCTCCATGATCCTCGTCGCGCCCCTTTTCCGCACCCGCCCCCAAGCCGCCGCCCCCACCGTGGGCGTTGCCGCTGGCTGGCTGCGCGCGGCGCACCATCATGTGCCCGGCCACCATTCCTCTTTGTAGAGGAATGAACACAGCATATCGCCCCCGTTGGGTCAGCCGCTAGCCGGCGACCCGGCCGCCCCGCAAAGGCGGCCCGACCGCTATTTGCGGCTTTCCCAAGCCGCCCCGGTTATCGCTCCGCAATCAGTCTTCCCGCAATAGCGGTTACGCCCGCAGCCAGCGCCACTCATCCATCATCCTTCAGTAGTTAACATTCCCATGATTCGTTTAGCCATTCAGAAGTCGGGCCGCCTGAGCGAGGATTCGCTTAATCTCATTCGTGAGTGCGGAATCTCCTTCGTCAGCAGCACCTATAAGCTCAAAACCGAAGCTACCAACTTCCCCCTCGAAATCCTGTTTCTGCGCGACGACGACATTCCCGGCTACGTGCAGGACGGCGTGGCCGACCTGGGTATCGTGGGTCAGAACGTGCTGGTTGAAGCCGGCTTCCCGGACCTGGAAGTAGAAACGCTGGGCTTCAGCAAGTGCCGCCTGTCGCTGGCCGTGCTGCGCAACGAAGCCTACAGCTCGGTAGCTGATTTGCAGGGCAAGAACATTGCCACCTCGTACCCCCAGATTCTGGGCCGCTACCTGGCCGGGCAGGGCGTGCAGGCGCACCTGCACACCATCAGCGGCTCGGTGGAAATTGCGCCGAGCATTGGCCTGGCCGAGGCTATCTGCGACATCGTCTCGTCGGGCTCCACGCTGCTGGGCAACGGCCTGCGGGAAGTGGAAACCGTGTTCCGCTCCGAAGCGGTACTGATTGCCCACCAGGCATTATCCGCGGAAAAGCAGGACCTGCTGGCCCAGCTGCGCTTCCGGATGCAGGCCGTGCGCCGGGCCCGGCGCAACAAGTACATTCTGCTCAATGCGCCTACCGCCGCCCTCGACGCCGTGAAAGCCCTGCTGCCCGGCATCAAGTCGCCTACGGTGACGCCGCTGGCCGAGGAAGGCTGGGTGTCGGTGCAGTCGGTAGTGAACGAGGACGATTTCTGGCACATCACCGGCCAGCTCAAAGCCGTCGGCGCCGAAGGCATTCTGGTCCTTCCGATTGAGAAGATGATTAGCTAATGTGATTAATGTGCTAATGTGCTAATGTGATTAATGTGATTAATGTGCTGATGTGGGTAATGTGCTGATGTGGAGAATGTGCTGCCTGTCAGTAGTATGTTCAATATCAGCGCGTCAACACATTGTGCACATCAGCACCCCAGCATATTCCCCACATTAGCACATCAGCACATTAAATCACATCAGCACATTAGTCACATTCCCCGCATTAGCACATCAGCACATTAATCACATTAATCACATTCCCCACATCAGCACATTAAATCACATCAGCACATTAATCACATTCCCCACATCAGCACATTAACCGCATTAACCGCATGCAGATCTTTCAATATCCCAGTCAGCCGGAATGGGCGGCGCTCCAGTTGCGGGCCGCCGCGCAGCAGGCTCAGGACGTGGAGCAGCGCGTGCAGCAGATCTTCACCGACGTGCGCCAGCGCGGCGACGCGGCTTTGGTCGAGTATGGTCAGCAGCTCGACGGGGCCGATCTGCGCGGCGGACTGCGCGTGACGCCCGCAGAGCTGGAGGCCGCCGGCGCCCAGGTGCCCCCGGAGCTGCAAACGGCCATTCGGCAGGCCCACGCCAACATCCGCCGTTTCCATGAGGCGCAGCGCCCCACGGAAGAGCGGGTCGAGACGATGCCGGGCGTGCAGTGCTGGCGGCGGGCCGTGCCGGTGCAGCGCGTGGGCCTCTATATTCCCGGCGGCACCGCGCCGTTGTTCAGCACCTTATTAATGCTGGGGGTGCCGGCCCGGCTGGCCGGCTGCCCCGAAGTGGTGCTCTGCACGCCGCCGCGGTCGGATGGCTCGGTGAACCCCATTATTCTGTTCACGGCCCAGCTGCTCAACATCACCACCATCATCAAAGCCGGGGGAGCCCAGGCCGTGGCCGCGCTGAGCGGCGGGACGGAATCGGTGCCGGCCGTGGATAAGATCTTCGGCCCCGGCAACCGCTACGTCACGGCCGCCAAGCAGCTGGCTACCCGCTACGGCGTGGCCATCGATATGCCGGCCGGGCCGTCGGAAGTGCTGGTCATTGCCGATGAGTCGGCCAATCCGGTTTTCGTGGCCGCCGATCTGCTCAGCCAGGCCGAGCACGGCCCCGACTCGCAGGTGATTCTGCTGTCGGATTCGCTGGCGATACTTGAAGCCACCCAGGCCGAAGTACAGCGCCAGCTGGCCACGCTGCCCCGGGCCGCGGTGGCGGCGCAGGCCCTGGCCGAAAGCCGCGCCATTCTACTGCGCACGCCGGAGGAAATGCTGTTCTTCTCCAACCAGTACGCGCCCGAGCACCTGATTCTGGCGGTGAAAAATCCGGAGCAGCTGGCCGAGGGCGTCACCAGCGCGGGCTCGGTGTTTCTGGGTCACCTCACCCCGGAGGCCGTGGGCGACTACGCCTCGGGTACCAACCACACGCTGCCCACCAACGGCTACGCCCGCAACTACAGCGGCGTGTCGCTCGACTCGTTCCTGAAGAAAATCACGTTCCAGCGTATCACCGCCGAAGGGCTGCACAACATTGGGCCGGTGGTCGAAACGATGGCGGAAGCCGAAGGCCTCAGCGCCCACGCCCGCGCCGTCACCCTGCGGCTGGAGTCATTGGCGGGTCAGCTTTCATAAGAACAGTCAGGCTGAGCGAAGCCGAAGCATCTGGCGGGCTGATGTCAGAATAGTAACTCAACAAAGCGGGCGAGAGGCTGCGGCTAGCTCAGCAGGACAGTCAAAATAATCAGCGTCATCAGCGCCCATCAGTTAAAATCAGTGATTATGGATTTAGAAAGCCTTATTCGCCCCAACATCCGCGCGATGAAACCGTATTCGTCGGCGCGGGACGAGTTTCAGGGCGACGCCCGCGTGATGCTCGACGCCAACGAAAACAGCCTGGGCAGCGCCGGCCCCGGGCAGTTCAACCGCTACCCCGACCCGCACCAGCGGGCCGTGAAGGCGGAGCTGGCGCAGCTCAAAGGCGTGAGTCCCACCCAGATTTTCCTCGGCAACGGCTCCGACGAAGCCATCGACCTGCTCGTGCGCCTCACCTGCACGCCCGGCCAGCAGGACAGCATCCTGATTCTGCCGCCCACCTACGGCATGTACGAGGTGGCCGCGAACCTGAACGACGTGGCCATCGAACGGGTGCCGCTCACCGCCGACTTCCAGCTTTCGGCCGAGGCTACCGCGCAGATCCTGGCTTCAGGGGCGAAGCTGGTCTGGCTTTGTTCCCCGAACAACCCGACCGGCAATTTGCTGCACGCCGCCGCCATCGAAGAAATCCTGCGCGGCTTCCGCGGCCTGGTGGTCGTGGATGAGGCGTACGCCGACTTCGCCGCCGCCCCGAGCTGGACGACCCGGCTGGCGGAATTCCCGAACCTGGTGGTGCTCCAGACCTTTTCCAAGGCCTGGGGCCTGGCCGGCCTGCGCCTGGGCATGGCCTTCGCTTCGCCCGAAATCATCGGTTACCTCAATAAAATCAAGCCGCCGTATAATGTGTCGGAAGCTACCCAGCAGCACGCACTGGCGGCCCTGCACGACGCGCCCCGGTTCGAGCAGATGCGCAAGGAGCTGTTAACCGGCCGCGACTGGCTGGCGGAGCGGCTGCCGGCGTTGGCCATCGTGGAGGAAGTGTTTCCCTCGGATGCCAACTTCCTGCTGGTGCGCTTCGGTCCCGATGCCACGGCGGTGTATGACTACCTGCTGGAGAAAGGCATCGTGGTCCGCAACCGCACCACCCAGCCCGGCTGCGCCGGCACACTGCGCCTGACCGTGGGCACCGAAGCCGAAAACGAGCAGCTGCTGCAGGCCCTGCGCGAGTTCAACTAATCAGTAAGCAACATCAGTTGTCCTGCTGAGCCAACGAAGCATTTTGCGGGCTGACGTTGCAATAGCAAATCGACGAAGAGTCAGAGCTGCTGCAGCCGGTTCAGCCGCACATAAGTAGAAATTGCCAATCATGAAAAAAGTACTTCTCATCGACCGCGACGGCACCATCCTGATCGAGCCGCCGACGGATTTTCAGGTGGATGCCCTGACCCGGGAAAAATTTCAGTTCGTGCCCGGGGCCATCAGCGGCCTGGCCCGCATTGCCCGCGAGCTGGACTACGAGCTGGTACTGGTCAGCAACCAGGATGGGCTGGGGACGGCCAGCTTCCCGGAAGAAACCTTCTGGCCGGCTCACACCATGATGCTCGACGTGCTGCGCTCGGAAGGAGTGGAGTTCGTGCGCGAGCATATCGACCGCAGCTTCCCCCACGAAAACCTGCCGACCCGCAAGCCGGGCACGGGCATGCTCCAACAGTATTTGGTGGCAGGCAGCTACGACCTGCAGAACTCCTTCGTCATCGGCGACCGGCTCACCGACGTGGAGCTGGCCCAGAATCTGGGTTGCCAGTCGATCCTGATCCGGGAGGAAGCCGACGACCGCGCCGCGCTGAGCACCACGAGCTGGGAAAGTATATACCAATTCCTGCGGCTGCCCGCCCGCACGGCAGTAGTACAACGCGACACGAACGAAACCAAGATCCGCATCGAGCTGAACCTCGACGGCGCGGGCCGCCCGCAGATGCGCACCGGCCTGGGTTTCTTCGACCACATGCTCGATCAATTGAGTAAGCACTCGGGCGTGGATATGAAGATCGACGTACAAGGCGACCTGCACATCGACGAGCACCACACCATTGAAGACACGGCCATTGCTCTGGGCGAGGCTTTCACCCAGGCCCTCGGCGACAAGCGCGGCCTGGCCCGCTACGGTTTTCTGCTGCCCATGGACGACGTGCTGGCTCAGGCGGCCATCGACTTCTCCGGTCGGCCCTGGATTGTGTGGGAAGCCGACTTCAAGCGGGAGCGGGTAGGGGATATGCCCTGCGAAATGTTCTACCATTTCTTCAAGAGCTTTTCCGACGCTGCCCGCTGCAACCTCAACATCAAGGCGGAGGGGCAGAACGAGCATCATAAGATCGAAGCCATCTTCAAGGCCGTAGCAAAAGCCATCAAAATGGCCCTGGTGCGCGACGCCGGGAAGATGGAAATTCCGAGCACGAAAGGCATCCTGTAAGACTTATCCAAATGTTATAACATTTGGATAAGTCTGGGTTGAAGTCAGTTAAGCAGTGATTTGCGAACGAGGAGAAGAATAAGGCAGGCAGCTGGATAAGCAGCTTTATTAAACAAATGAGTAAATAATAAAGGTTGCTCAAATGAATATAGCAGTCGTAGATTACAAGGGTGGCAACGTGCAGTCGGTGCTGTTTGCGCTGGAGCGCCTGGGGGTACAGGCCACGCTCACGGCCGACCACGACGTGATTCGCGGGGCGGATAAGATTCTGTTTCCCGGCGAAGGAGAAGCCTCGTCGGCGATGCAGGAGTTGCGGGCCCAGGGCCTCGATCAGCTGTTGCCCACCCTGACTCAGCCCTTCCTGGGCATCTGCTTAGGCATGCAGCTGCTGGGCCGGCACAGCGAGGAGAACAACGCCCAGATGCTCGGCATCCTGCCCTTCGACGTGGTGCGGTTTCCGGAAGCCTCAGGTCTGAAAGTTCCCCACATGGGCTGGAATAATCTGCAGCAGCTCCGCTCGCCACTGTTTGCCGGGCTGCGGGAAGAAGACTACGTCTACTTCGTGCACAGCTACTACGCCCCGGTCGGGGAGTACACCATTGCCGAAGCCGAGTACCCGACACCCTTCAGCGCGGCCGTGCAGCACGAGAACTTCTACGCCGTGCAGTTTCACACCGAGAAAAGCGGCCCGGTTGGTACCCGCATCCTGGAGAATTTTTTAAAGCTGTAGCCGGCTGTCATCCTGAGCCGGCGAAGGACCTTACCACGGTTGAACGACATTTGCTCTAACGGGTCGTTCATATCCCACCAGGTCCTTCGCCGGCTCAGGATGACAGGTCCGGACGCAGCACCAGGCACCAATAACCAAGCACCAGAAAATGGAAATAATACCCGCTATCGACCTCATCAATGGCCAGTGCGTGCGCCTGACCGAGGGAGACTTTGCCCGGCAAACCACCTACGATTCCGATCCGCTGGCCGTGGCGCAGCGCTTCGAGCAGCACGGCGTGAAGCGCCTGCACCTGGTGGACCTCGACGGCGCCCGGGCCCGGCAGCCGGTGAACCTGCCGGTGCTGGAGCGCCTGGCTCGCCATACCAGTCTGGTCATCGACTTCGGGGGCGGGCTGCAGAGTGAGGAAGCCCTGGCGCAGGCCTTCGACGCCGGCGCGGCCCAGATTACGGCCGGCAGCATCGCCGTGCGCGAACCCGCGACGGTACAGCAGTGGCTGCGCACGTTCGGGCCGGACCGGATCCTGCTGGGCGCGGATTTCCGCGACAATCATATTTCCATCAATGCCTGGGCGGAGCAGTCGGAGCGGACCCTGACCGAGTTTATTGATGAGTACCTGCAGGCCGGCGCTACCACCTTCATCTGCACCGACGTGAGCAAGGACGGCAAGCTGCAGGGCCCGTCAACGGCTACCTACCGGCAGCTGCGCCTCGCCTTGCCCCAGGCCCGGCTGATTGCCAGTGGCGGGGTCACAACTATTGCCGATGTGGAGGCGCTGGCGGCAATCGGGATGCACGGCGCCATCATCGGCAAAGCCATCTACGAAGGCACCATCACGCTGGAAGAGTTAAAGCCCTGGCTGTAGAGTGGTTTTTGGCAGGTGATTGTTGGTTTTTGGTGGGTGGTTATTGGTTTTTGGTGGGTGGTTTTTAGCCCTGCTGGATGTGGGAAACTGTGCTGGTTGATTGCCTTTATCCGGAAGGAGGCCACCCACCAACAACCACCCACCAAAAACCAATTGCCTTTATCCGGAAGGAGGCCACC
>NZ_BAABDJ010000016.1:0-3225 GCF_039539565.1 Hymenobacter fastidiosus
AACTCATGTCCCTGCTAACCCTAAAATTTCATATTATCGATTCGCAACCTGCTTCGTGATGGGTATAACTAACTGATGTTACGCGCTACTTTAGAGTAGACTATGCCTAATCTGCGATGACTTGTACGCTCGATTTGTATACGGATTACCTGATTAGCTCGACGGGCCAAACCTCGGCGACCGGCTTGTCGCGCTTGCTGGCCGGAGCCGTCAGCCACGACCAGGTAACGCGCTGGTTGACGAGTTCTTATTTGGACTCTCAGCAAGTCTGGGCAGCAGCCAAACCACTCATTCGCCGGGCTGAGTGCCAGCGCCCGGCCGAGGAGTTTGCCGTTCTGATTGTGGATGACTGCATTCTGGAAAAGGCGCATACTGATCCGAGCGCGCTGATCTGTACGCATTGGGACCACAGCGTGGGCCGCTTTGTCAAAGGACTCAATTTTGTGAGTTTGCTCTATCAAAGCGACGGATTAGCCCTGCCCATTGCCGTTGAACTCATCGAAAAAACAGAGGCCGTAAGTGATGCTAAAACACAGAAAACGAAAGTAAAATGCAAGTTTACTAAGAATGAATACCTACGGGCTATGTTGCGCGTGGCTCAGCAGCAGGTGGCCTACCGCTATCTGCTGGCCGACAGCTGGTACGCCTCAGCCGAGAACATGAATACGGTGCTCGATTTAGGCCACCACTTTGTGCTGGCGCTCGAATCCTCCCGCACCGTGGCCCTAAGCGAAGGGGCGCGGGCGGCGGGTCAGTTTCAGGCCCTTGATAAACTGGCTTTTCCCGATGAGCAGCCCCTGCGCGTCTGGTTGCGTTCCGTCGAGGTGGCGGTACTCGTAACCCGGCAAGTCTTTACAAACAAAGACGAATCGCAGGGCGTGTTATACCTGGTCAGCAGTGATACGAAGCTGAACTACGCGCAAATGACGACGATTTACCAAAGATGGTGGAAAGTGGAAGAGTACCATAAATCGCTCAAACAGAACACGTCGCTGGGCAAATCGCCCACGAAAACGCCCGACACCCAAGCCAATCACTTTTTCGCCGCCATCCTGGCCTACACCAAGTTAGAAGTGCTCAAGCTTAAATTAGGCATCGGCCATTTCCGGCTCAAAGCACAACTTTATCTGGTCGGCCTCCAGGCTATGCATCGCGAACTCGCTACGCTCTCCGCGTAACATCAGTAACTTACCTTGTGGCATGAATGAGTTGGCTTTTTACACCGACCTGCTGGGCTTGCCCCAGGTGGCCCTGACGGGTGTCACGGTCACAAAAACGACCATAGAAATCGCCTGTACCTTGACTGACACGCGGACGCTATGTCCTTCCTGTGGGGTGGTATGCACGGTGGTCAATGACCGTACCACGCGCCGCGTGCGTGACTTAAATATTTCGGAGCGAGCGGTTTACCTGATGGTGAGCGTGCGGCAGTTTCGCTGTCCGACCTGTGGCAGTTGCCCGACCGAGCGGCTGCCGTTTGCCGATGCCAACAAAAGCTATACCCACCGGCAGGCCCGGTACGTGTTTGCCTTTTACCGCAAACAACCCTATAGCGAAGTGGGGGCCATCGTCGGCATGCACGCCAAAACGGTGGAGCGTCTGGTCCTCGACCAGTGCCGGCAGGCTGAGCAACTGCCCCAGCGTTACGTCGGTCTGCGGCGCCTGAGCATTGATGAGCAAAGCCACCGCAAAGGCAAGAAGCACTTTATCTGCCTGCTCACTAACCTGGACACGGGCACGCTGGTGGATATCTTGCCATACCGCAAAAAAAGAAACCTTAGTCGCTTATTTCCAACGGCTTGGTCCAGTTTTTTTGCCAGCAGATAACCGCCGTTAGCTGCGACATCTGGCAGCCGTATCTGGCCGTAGTGGCCACCTGTTTCCCACAGGCCACGCTGGTATTGGACCGGTTTCACGTGGTAAAATTGCTCCATCAGGGCCTGGATGCCTTCCGGCGACGTTTGCGCAAAGAGGCCCCGGACGAAGCGGGCTACAAACAGCTCAAATGGCTTCTTTTCAGGCAGTACCACCGCCTGAGTGATACCGAGTTCGACACCTTGCAGGCCGCCTTCGCGGTGAACGCCGAGTTGAAAACCGCCTATTTTCTGCGCGAAGAGTTTCACCCTATTCTAGGCCGGCCGCAAGCAGTGGATGCTGCCATTGGCTTATTAGACAGGTGGGTAGCGCGTATCCAGGCACAAAAAATTACCCACTTCGATTCCTTTATCCGAACGCTCCAGCGCCACAAAGAACCGATTGCCAATTACGTGCTCGACAACTTGTCCAATGCCGTGACGGAGGGACTCAATAATTTAGTCCGTAGCATCCGTCGATGCGCCTTTGGCATGCCTAATTTTCAGCAGCTGCGGCTGCGGGTCATGGCTATTTCAGGGTGAACATTAAAATTGTCAGACAACCGCTCTTTTTTCTGCTCACCTACCTCAAAAGCAACAGCTTACAGCAGCACCAGGTCGCCAGCTTCGGCGTCTCGCAGACCCGCGTCAGCCGCCTGACTACGGCCCTGCTGGGCGTGCTCAACTAGGTGCTGCGCCGGCGCGGGCTGTTGCCCGTGTGCAACGGGGCTGAACTTGCCCGGCACCTGGCCCAGCACCCGGACCAGGTGTTTACCTACGATGGAGTCGAGCGTGGGGTGCCGCGCAACCCCGACGGCGAAGCGCAGGCCGAGGAGTACAGCGCAAAAAAAAAGCGCACCGCCTGAAAAACATGACCTTGTGCGACGATACGCAGTACGTGTACTTTCTCTCCCCCACGGAAGGCGGGCGGGTACACGATAAAAAAATGGCCGACGAGTACGCCCTGCACCTGCCGGCCGGCAGCGTGCTGCGCCAGGATTTGGGCCTGCTGGGCCACGCCCCGGCCGGGGTCGTGGTCGAGATGCCCCACAAAAAGCCGCCGAAGCGGGAGCTGACCTTTTCCCAAAAGCTCTACAATCAGCTGCTGAGCCCCTTGCGCGTCGTCATCGAGCACGCCCACAGCGGGATCAAACGCCTGCGCATGGTCGGTGACACGGTGCGTTTGCGCGGCGAGTGGGTGCGCGACACAGTCAGGGTCGTGGCCTGTGGCCTGCACAACCTGCGCGTCCGCAGTCCCCACCGGGCTTATCTTGCGCCCACGCCCGCGAAACCCACCCAGATACCCGCAATACCCTTGCCGGGGCCCGGTCGGAACAGTTGCAATGCCGGCTTCTGCTTCACCTGTCCCCAC